>CAZBDF010000111.1:0-11625 GCA_964490385.1 uncultured Lentimicrobiaceae bacterium
GAGCCAAAACCTACATAAATTCAGGTTGATTCAAAAATGAATGCAATTTGTCGTGCACCCCAATCATCTTAGCCCTCCTGTCCTAACAATTTTCAACCTTACTTTGATTTGTGAATAAAAGATTGATCTTTGCAGCGAATTTCAAAAAACGAAAATATTCCATCATGCAAATTGAAAAAAACAAAGTAGTTAGCATCGACTACACATTAAAAAATGATGACGGGCAAGTTCTTGATACTTCTGAAGGCAGGGAACCGCTGAATTTTATACATGGAAATGGCCACCTCATCCCCGGACTTGAAGAAGCTCTTGAAGGAAAAACAAAAGAGGAAAAATTAAGTGTTGCCATCCCTCCCGAAAAAGGTTACGGAAACAGATCGGAAGAGATGGTCCATACTGTGGACAAATCGAATTTTGAACCTGGTGCGAACATTGAAGCAGGTATGCAATTCCAGGCACAGATGGAGCAAGGCGTGCAAATGCTTACTGTACTTAAAGTTGATGGCGATAAAATTACCCTCGATGGCAACCACCCTTTGGCCGACCAGACCCTGCACTTTGATGTAGAGGTAAAAGATGTGAGAGAAGCTTCAGCGGAAGAATTGGAGCATGGCCATGTACATGGTCCTGAGGGGCATCAACATTAAGGATTATTTTTCTTTTCTATTAGAGAAAAAAATATCATCTTTGCACCCCAAAATTTTAAAGCAAATTAAATCATTTAAAGTTAACAGATTATGCCAACAAAAATTAGATTGCAGAGACATGGAAAAAAAGGACGTCCTTTTTATCACATTGTCATTGCGGATGGTCGGGCACCACGAGACGGAAGATTTATCGAGAAAATTGGCACTTACAACCCTATTGAAAAACCAGCCGAAATCATTTTAGATTTCGACCGGGCGATTTATTGGTTACAAACCGGCGCCCAGCCAACCGACACCGTTAAAAACATTCTCTCGTACAGAGGTGTACTTTACAAAAACCACCTTTTAAAAGGTGTTACCAAAGGAGCTTTATCAGCCGAACAGGCTGAACTAAAATTCCAGGAATGGATGGAAGCCAAAACAGCGAAAATCGAAAACGCTAGTAAAGAAATCGAAAATGCTGATCGCGCTGAACAGAAAAAGCAACTGGATGCTGAAATCAAGGTGAATGAAGACAGGGCTGCTGCTATTGCTAAAAGGCGTGCAGATGCCGTTGAAAAACAAGTAGCCGAAGCTCGGGCAAAACAAGATGCCGCTAAAGCAGCAGCTGAACCGGAGGCCGCACCAAAGGTTGAAGCTACTCCAGAAGCACAAGCTGCACCAAAAGCTGAAGCTGCACCAAAAGCTGAAGCTGCACCAGAAGCACAAGCTGAACCAAAAGCTGAAGTTGCACCAGAAGCTGAAGTTGCTCCAAAAACTGAAGCTGCACCAGAAGCAAAGCCTGAGAAAGCCGCAGCAGAGCCAAGCAAAGAGAAAAGCGAATAACAATATTCTCTCAACTAATACCATTAGCCGGAGAAAAGGTGCGGAATATCCGCAGATTTTTCTCCGGCTTTTTTTGTTATGGAAAAAAAAGATTTTATTCAGATTGGGCAGATTAGAAAGTTTAATCGGAAAACGGCCGAACTTTCCATCAGGATTAAGGCTGAAGATGCTGATATGTATGCTGACATTTCAATGATATTTATTGAAATTGATGGTGGCCTGGTGCCTTTTTATTTATCATCATTAAGGGTTAGGGATACAAAAACGATCCAGGTTTTACTTGAAGATTATGATACTCCTGAAAAAGCAGTACAATTTGTAGATTGTCAGGTTTATCTTGCAAGAGAAGATGCGAGTGAACCGGAAGCTGATCAAAATTATTCCCACGAAATTTTAGGATTCGAAGTAATCGACAAGGGTCATGGAAAAATTGGTTTTCTTGAGGATATTCTTGACAGGCCTGAGCAGGAGATACTTCAAATTAACCATCAGGGAAAGGAAATATTGATTCCATTGGTTGATGATATTTTTCAAAAAATCGATCACGAAAAAAAACAACTGTTTATTGATGCGCCCGAGGGACTGATTGATTTGTATTTGGAGGAGTAAGACTGAGGGTTTTTTAATTTTTGAAAACAGTTAATGCCTTATCATTCCGAACTCCAAGCCCCGAAAAAAGTGGCCTTAATGTATGATGACAAATGGTAATAGACTTGCCTTTGCCGACAGTCAGATTTCTCCCTGTGGTCGAAAAGACAGGGCTTCATTTGGAGTGTATGCAGAGGGAAACATCGGGCGCTCTGCGCCCGATGTTTCCCTCTGCACCCTACCTCAAAGCACTTTGTCACCTCGAAGGAGCTTGCGCATGAGAGGTCTATTTTTTTGTGGACATAAATGAAACAATATCTAAAGTTTTTTATCTATAAAAAATGTACAAAAAAGATCTGTTCAGCTTCAAACAATTTAATATCTCACATACCAACTCAAGCATGAAGGTAGGCACAGATGCTGTTTTGCTTGGAAGTTGGGTTGAAGTTTCCAACACGAAAAAAATACTTGACATTGGTACCGGGTGCGGGATCATTGCCTTGATGCTCGCGCAGAGATCACAGGCAAAGATTGATGCCATCGACATAGATAAAGGTTCAATTGAAGAGGCTTCTTCAAATTTCAACAATTCACCATGGCCTTCCCGGCTCCATTCGCACCATACTTCACTTCAAAGCTATCAGATGACAGCAGCTACCAAATACGATTTGATAGTAAGTAACCCACCCTTTTTTCAAAATAGCCTGCTTCCAAAAAAAGAAAATTTGAGACTCGCAAAACACAACACAGCTCTCACCTATACTGAATTATTCAAAGCTTCTATATCACTACTATCAGCAGATGGCAGGCTAGCGGTAATCCTGCCTTTTGATGATTCAGACAGTGTAACAGAACTTGCGAATACTTATGGCTTGCACCTTCAACAACAGTTATCCATTTTCAATACTTCGAACAAACCAGCCAGGCGAATAATCCTGGATTTTGGGCTTTCGATACCCATAAAAGTAGAGCTTGATCAAATTGTAATCAGAGATTTGGAAGCAAATTTCACCGCAGGGTACAGGCAACTCACCGAAGCTTTTCATCCAGATTTTGTTTAACCTGATTAGTTCACAAATTCAATGAATTTTTCAGGTTAAAAAACTACTTTTGGCTTTCAAATTAATTTGACATCAAACTCATGGTAAGAAAAACAAACTCACTTCTCCTTTCACTCCTTATAGCATTTATTTTTTTTGGGACATCATGCAACTACAATGATCAACCACCAAAAATTGCCCTTTCATTCATTTATGGCACTTTAGACGATGACAACTACATCACTTGGATCAAAAATGTAAATCCAGAGGCTGAAATTGTGGTGATGTATGATATAGCAAAAGATTCACTTGAGATGGTATTTGATGAATGTACTGCTTTACTGCTGACGGGCGGAAGGGATGTTTATCCGGGTAGATATGGAAAAGAGTTTGATACGGCAAGATGCGGAAAGTTTGATTTTTACAGGGACTCATTAGAGTTTTGGTTGATTGAAGATGCCATGGAAAGGGAGATGCCAATCCTGGGTGTATGCCGTGGTCAACAGATTTTAAATGTAGCGATGGGAGGGACATTGTATGTTGACATCCCGAGCGATATCAATTCATTGGTTCATCACAGATGTACCGACTGGGAAAACTGCCGCCACTCCGTGAAAGTATTGCCCAATAATTTATTATCTCAGATTTCGGGGGTCAGCAATGGAAAAGTGACTACAAACCACCATCAGGCCATCGACCGGATTGCTGATGATTTTAAAGTTCTGGCAGTATCAAATGATGGGATTATCGAATCGATTGGCTGGAAGGATACTTTGGACAAACCATTTTTAATTGCCGTACAATGGCATCCTGAACGGATGGACACATTGAATATGTTGTCGGCACCAATCGCCCGGAAATTTCTTGAGGCAGCAGATGAATTCAGGAATTGATTTTGGGTTTTGGGTTTTGGATTTAAGAGTCGGTAGATATTTAGCAAAAAAAAATATGATTATAGTAACAGGAGCAGCAGGCTTTATTGGCAGTGTGATGGTTGCAAAACTCAACCAGGAAGGCCACGAAGATTTACTTCTCGTTGATGATTTTTCGAACCCAGAGAAGAATAAAAATCTTAAAAATAAAACATTTAAAGAAAAGGTTGACAGGGAAGTCTTTTTCGATTGGTTAGATAAAAACCATGCTGATATTGATTTTATAATCCATATTGGTGCGCGTACAGATACGGCCGAATTTGATGTTGCGGTCTTCGATAAACTCAACCTGAACTATACCAAACAAATATGGCGGAAATGCGCAGAATATGAAATTCCACTCATTTATGCCTCGTCCGCTGCTACATATGGCATGGGTGAATTTGGCTACAGTGACAGCCATGATATCGTTGAAAAACTAATACCGCTGAACCCCTACGGTGAATCAAAAAATGATTTTGATAAATGGGCTTTAAGGCAAGAGGATGCGCCACCATTTTGGGCGGGATTTAAATTCTTTAACGTGTATGGCCCCAACGAGTTTCATAAGGGAAGAATGGCTTCGGTAATATTCCATGCCTTTCATCAGATAAATAAAACAGGAAAGATGAACCTCTTTAAATCGCATCAACCGGAGTTTGAGGATGGGAAGCAACTGCGCGATTTTGTTTATGTAAAAGATGTGGTGGACATTCTGTATTTTTTCATGGAAAACCCAAATAATTCAGGACTGTACAATCTTGGGACCGGGACTGCCAGGTCATTTCTTGACCTTACTACATCAACATTTGTTGCAATGGGAAAAGAACCGGACATCGAATTTATTGATACCCCAATTGATATCCGGGACAAATACCAGTATTTTACCGAAGCAGATATGAAAAAGGTAAAAGAGAATGGATATAAAAAACCCTTCACTACTTTAGAAAAAGGAGTAGAGGATTACGTTAAAAACTATCTGATGCCAAACAATTATCTTTAATCCTATGCTGGTTTCCGGGAGAGGATAAACCTATCGTACAGGAATAATAAAATTACAGTTCCCAAACCAATCCCCGCAAAAACCATCCAAATGTTTCCGGGATGGTAAGTATTCCAGAGATAAGTTGTTAGTTCTCTTTGTGTCATTCCCATTAATTCCCCGGCCCTCGACAAATAATCGTTTTGAGAGAAGCCTGTTGAAATGGATGGAATATCCAGACCTTTTGCAGCAACATCACGCTGGAGCAGGGTTATTTTATCTGACATACTTCCATAAACATCACCCGAAAGGATGCCTGCAAAAAAGTTCCCACCTGCCATTGGTAAAAAGGAAGCTCCCATATACAAAGCAACCTTTTCTTTAGGCGCAATCTTCCCGATGTATTCAGTAATCTTTGGAGAACTAGCCATTTCACCCAAGCCAAAAACCAATATCGAAATAAAAAGGAAGAAAGGATTATTGGTTGCAAAGGTTAAGGCTAAACCAATAGCATTTACCAAAATACCCGACATCATTGCATTCAGCGGCTTAAACTTCATTACAAATGCTGAAACCAATATTTGAAAAATTATAATGTAGAAGGCATCAATATTGGTTAGCATTTCTGGGGCAATAGTCCCGCTAGAAGTTCCAACCGCCGAAGCCAATTTGGGTGAAAAGCCGGAGATTGCATCATACAAAATGGAAGTATCCATCCACTGGTCGATAAATACCGGAAGTGTATAAAAAAGCTGGTTGTACATCGACCAGAACCCAATGATAATAAGCAGAAAAATCAATAATTTCAAATCGCTTACGGCCAGCCAGATATTCTTAAAAATTTGAATGATTGATTGACCCAGTGGAATGTTTGATTTCTTACGCTTGGGTTCTTTGAAGAAGAAAAGTACAATCACAAGGTTTACCAAGATCACAATTGAAGACGTTATGAAAACATATTGCCAGTCGAAACCACGTACTTTTGAAGCAACAATGGGCCCAATAAATGCACCGATGTTTACCATCATATAAAATATCCCAAAGCCAATTGAGGAGGTTTCATCATCGGTAGTTTTGGCAATGGTTGCCGAAATGATGGGTTTAAATAACGCCGCACCAACAGCAAGGTACATGAAAACGATATAAATCGAAAAGTAGGTTTTGAAAAACCCCATTAAAAAATATCCACTGGCCATGATGAGGTAAGACAGGATCAATACATTTTTATACCCATACCTATCGGCGATAGCTCCGGTAATGAGTGGTAAAAAGTATAATATTGCAACAACCGGCCCCATCAGGTAACCTTTTTGCTCCTGCGAAAAACCAAGGGCACCAGTATCCGTTGATTTGGTAAGATAAAGTGCAAGCAACATAAACATGCCATACCACGCCCATCTTTCGAACAATTCCATGGTGTTGGCCAACCAAAATGCGGAAGGATACTTTTTAAATACACTTTGAAGTTTTGTCATCAATTACGCTGAATCTAGTGAAGCTTCCCTGATTTCCTGATTCGATCTTTCAGTTTCCGTGAAAGCACCATATTGAATGCAAGGATAATAAAAATAAAAATGATCAATCCAAGCACTAAAATAGTAATGGGTAATAATCCAGAAACCAGAAGTATATTGGAATTTCTTGAAGACTCCTCTACTGAGACTAGCTCTCCATTTTGATCTAATTTTCTTTCGGTGACAGTAATGACATCCAGAGAATCAGAAAAGGAACTCATGGCTTCCTCATCAATATTTAGCGAATCTTGCATTATCAAATACAAATCCAGATATTTATCCGCACTGTCCAATTTGTGTTTTGCAGCAAAGGTCAGGGCCATCTCACGGTAAATCTGGGAAATCTCAAGCTTTACACCAATTTCTTTAGCAATCACCAAGCTTTGATTCAAATATTCCAGAGCACTTTTGTAGTGGTGCATTTTGTGCAGGTTATGGCCAATACTAAAAAGTGATTTGACAACTTTATGATTCTCACCTAATTCCTGGCTAATTTTTAAACTTCGAATATGGACCTCAATGGCTTCATCAATTTGTCCTCGATCTTCAAGAATTCTTCCGACAAGGTTTAGCCTATTCGTCATGCCCTTCAATGTACCAAGTTCTTCTCTAATCAACATTGATTGATACAATAAGCTTAATGCTAAACCTGATTCATCAATTTGGTAATATACTACTGCCATGTTGTACAAGATTGTCGACTTACTAAACAAATTATTAATTGAATCAGAAAACATTAAGGCTCTACCATAATAATTCAAGGCTTTATCAAACATATTTTGCGCTTCAAATACTGCTCCGGTATTAATCAAAATATCCAACATTAGATCTTCATCACCAACTATTCTAATTTCCTGATATGCCAAAGAGTAGTAATATATAGTTGAGTCAAATTCCCCTAAGTTATAGTAGCTACTACCAATAGCATTAAATATGCTGAACCTTTTTTTAGGATCATTAAATTTTTTTTGCATCCTTGATGCATCTTGTAATAATTGAATTGCTTTTTCATAGTCTCCGTATAAATAATAAATTACAGAAATCCCATTCAAACACCACGACCATCCCATACTATCCTGAACTTGAAAGAAGCTTTCATATGCTGTTTGAAAAAGTATCATGGCCGAATCGTACTTACCTTGCATATAAAACACGTTTCCTAAAGCCTTTATTGATTTCGCCTCTAAACTCAAATCACCAGTATCTTTTGATAATTCTAGTGCCTCACGAGCAAAATACTCCGCCTTTTTGGGATCATTATACCTGTATTCCTCTGATAATTCTATTAAAATTTCAACTTGCTTATCAATACTCTTTTGTGCTATAACTGAATCTAATTCTGCACAATAATCCTGAGATTGAAGAAATAGAGGCATAATAATGATATTGAAGATAATAAAGAGTTTAGGCCGTATAAACAACAGCAGATTGTACCAACATATGTTTAAAGGGTCACGCATTACAAATTTTCCTTTACTGCCAAATAATGCTTCAATTTTTCAAATAATTCTTCATATATCAAAGGGACATTTTTCAATTCATCAACAGATTTGTACTGGCCATGCTCGTCTTTAAAGTTAAAAATCGATTTAACGATATAATACTCGACATAGGGATGCTTTAGCAAAACCTTAAACTCAACTTCGTTTAAATCCAACTTCTGAATCAACCCGGGATTCAATTCAACATTTTCAATAAAGCCATTGTACCTCGTACTATCCATCCCAAAAACCTCAAGTAACTGTTCCTTTTGGTAATAACCCCCAAGCAAGCTACGGTACTTCATAATCCTCTTGGCATAAGAAGGGCCTATGCCCTTAAGTTTGACCAACTCAGCAGAGTCTGCACTATTGATTTCGATCAGAACCTTCTCTTTAACATATTCGACTTGCTGTTTCTTTATCAGTGTATCTTTCTCTGGTAACATTATAAACCCTGCCAATTTTTCATAATCAAGATCCGAAATACTGTACATTTTCATTAAATCACTCTTCACCCTGAAAACTCCTCCAGCTTCAATAAAATTCAACATGTTTTGATACTGGTATTCTTTGAACCCAAGCTTTTTCCAATCCACATTATTAATATGGTTTGGATCAAACAAGAAGGGTTCCGGTTTAGGTTCACTCTTCTTCTTTGCAATTGGGCGAGTTTCTTTTTCAAAATCTTCAATTTCAATATAGGACTCCAAGACAGCATATTCATCATCAGAAATTGAATACATCTTTTTAACATCATCCTTTTTATAAAATCTTCCTCCTGCATTTTTATACTTGAAAATAATGTCAACCTGCCGCTTGGATAACCCAAGATCCATCCATTTTTCGTAGCTCAATGTATTAGGGTCGAAAGGAAAGGGAGTTAATGAATCCTTTTTGGCTTCCTTTTGCATGAGGGCTTCAAACTGCCTGACTTCCTCTTCAAAATCAGAAGTCAATTTATAATCAGGTTTCAAAAATTGCGGTAAGAAAAAATTGGCCGCCATCAGTAATAATAAAATAGCAAACAAGATGATGGAGCCATTGCGATGAGCCCGGCTGAAATAGAAATAGTTTTTTATCCAATCACTAAGTTTTGCCACTTTAAGGATATTGGATAGCAAATATAATGATTTAAATCAAAAAATAAGAATTGAAAAAATACTCATCCCGAATTTTCAGAAGCTCTCAGAAGAAAAACTAGCTAAAACTAATAATTCCCTGATGTAGAAACTTCAAATTGCTTGTCAGGATTATCAAGTTTTGGCTTCTTCAGAATCTTTGCAAAAAAATAAACTGTCAGGGAGATAACACAGACCCAAACCAGTAACATGAGTATAATTGCAGATGTATTCATTAGAGATTTTGATGTTTGTGTGCATTCTTTTTAAAAGCAAAATAAACTGCAAACGATATTCCTGCAAAAACCAACAGCAGCAATAAGCGGGACATATCTACATAAAATTTATTATTGATGACATTCCCCTCGTAAAGTGGATCGCCAACATTTACAAAATCACCCACCCCAACAAGTAGTTTCATTTTGGATGGATATTGATATGTTTTTGAAACCAATTCTTTATCACCTGCCTGGCCCACCCTGATATAGTGCTTTTTGCGTTTAACAAAAATGCTATCAACAGTCCCGTCATTTTCAGAATAAAAGACATCGGCAAAGTATTTTTTATTTGGCCCTTCGCCCTTATGGGTGATTTTCCCGATGATACTTCCGGGGCTCACTTCCCAACCTTTAATACTTAATTTTGACCAATCGTCGTTAACTGGTGCTGCCAAAGCGCCAAAAAATATTACAATCAACATCACTGGCGTGACATATTTAAGAAGATACTTAAACAACACCGGAATCTTAATATCGGCACCTTCGTTAATCTCTTTCCAACCTTTATCAAGGCCAAATACCCATGCAAATAAAATAGCTTCTAACATGGCGAAAACAACCAAAGATACTGTTCCCGCCCAGTAATCGTATTCATCAAACACACCTTTCTGAAAGAAAAATACGGTAGGAAGTCCAAGTACCAAAACACCAATGCCAAATGCCAGAGCGGAACGCTTGCGCGACCAATTGAATTCATCTTTTAGGAAACCTAAAATAGGCGTTCCCATTGCAAGGGAAGAAGTTATTCCAGCGAAAAATAAAAGCCCGAAAAATGCCATCCCCGCTATAGCTGACAAAATAGTTCCCCACTGCTCGAACAAGTAGGGCATGGTTCGGAAAGCCAGTCCCAAACCGCCTTGATTGGTTAGTTCAACCACTCTGTCAATGCCAAGGTAACCAACCGAAATGGGGATAATGATGGAACTCCCCAAAACGATTTCAACAAACTCGTTGGTGAATCCCGCTGACATAGCGTTAAGGGCAATATCTTCTTTCTCTCTGACATAAGACGCGTAACATTGAATGGTCCCCATCCCGACAGACAAGGTGAAAAACATTTGCCCGGCAGCCGCAAGCCACACTTTCGGGCTGGCCAGGGAACCGTAATTTGGTGTCCATAAAAAATTCAAGCCTTCAAATCCATCAAAGATAGCTCCCTGGTTTCCACTCTTCATGGTTATTCCCTTTATAGCCAAAAAGATCCCGAAGATTATTAGCAATGGCACGCCAATTTTTGCAGCTTTTTCGATGCCTCCACTCAGACCTTTGCTCAAAATCCAGGTATTAAGTGCCAGGCATAAAACGAAAAACACGATTGCCTCGAAAGGGATTCCGGTTGTAGAGGTGGTTACATCCAGATAATTTTCAAAAAAACCGGCAACCTGGTGTTGATCCATGCTATTGAAAGTACCCGCTATCGAATGAAAAACGTATGACATCGTCCAGCTTTCGAGGTAGCAATAATAGGATGCAATGGCGATGTTCGAAAAAATCCCGAAAACACCAACATACCTCCAGATACGCTGTTTGCTCAGACTGTTCATGATAAAGGGAGTGGAATGGTGGCCAAATTTTCCACCAAACCTTCCGGTTGACCATTCAATCATCAACAAGGGCAAACCCAATAATATCAGACTAACGAGGTAAGGAATAATAAATGCCCCTCCTCCATTTTGCACTGCCTGCACCGGGAACCTTAAAAAGTTCCCAAACCCGACTGCATTCCCGGCCATGGCCAGCACCAGCCCAACACGAGAGCCCCATGCTTCTTTTTTAATCAACTTTGGTTTGTAAGATTCTTTCATACACGTTTCACCATTGAATTTCCCTGACTATGGAATTTGATTAAAGATTTACCAATAAGAAAAAAAAGCCACAGATTTCTCAGATTTGCACAGATTATATTTCAGTGACAATCTGTGAAATCTTTGGCAATTATAACCTCGATAGTTTTGACATGCAATGATACAAAATTAGAATGATTTCTTCGAGGATACTATTCATCTTGATGATCCAAAGTCAACTGTACACCCTCATTTCTGATTTTTTCAAGATTTGAAATACCAAGTCCGAGCAGACGAACTCCCTGAGTTTCCAATTGCAGGTTATTGAATATTTCAGCTTTTACCCCTTGCAAGTCATCAAATTTGGTGATGATATGATTCACACTTTTACTTCTGGTGATTGAAGTAAAATCTGCATATTTCAGTTTTAGTGTTACCGTCCGGCCATATATATTGT
>CAZBDF010000112.1:0-11590 GCA_964490385.1 uncultured Lentimicrobiaceae bacterium
ATTTTATCGCTTTATTGTTTCGCGAACAAGACACGATGCATTCAAAACCTGCAAAAAATTACTCTGGGCACTTTGATGAAATGCCAGGGTATTTCGCAGTATCAGCAGGGACTTATGATTTTTTCGAAAAGAAAGGCTTGGTTGAAAAACGACGGATAGCAGCAATTAATATATTCTATTTATGGACACAATACTTTGGACGGTCCAGGCACTTCTGGCCGTACTATTTTTCATCACAGGTTTTATGAAAATTGGCCAGCCAAAAGAAGCACTAAAAGAAAATCTTGGACCATGGGTAGATGGTTTTTCCTTGACCCAAATAAAAATAATCGGTATTCTGGAAATGCTTGCAGCAGCCGGAATGCTGCTACCGATGTGGCTTAACACCCTGCCAATTCTCACACCCATTGCTGCATTAGGCCTTGCTGCCATAATGGTTGGCGCCATGATGACACACCTGAAATTGAAAGAAAACAAACCGGTGTTGTCGAATTTAATTTTGTTTGCTTTGTGTGCTTTTGTTGCAGTGGGGAGGTTGTGGATTGTTCCGGTGATTTAATTCATCAAGCCCTAATTTTAACAAATCTATCAAGCAACAAAATATTTACACATTTTAATCAATAAAATTATGCAAAAAATACTCATCATCATCAACGACGCACCTTATGGGACCGAGAAGGCATACAATGCTTTAAGAATGTCCATGACTTTACAGAAAGAACATTCAGATCAGGTTGAGGTAAAAATCTTCTTGCTCGCTGATGCTGTTACTTGCGGTCTTCCAAACCAGCTTACACCCACCGGATTTTACAACATTGAGCGCATGCTTAAATCAGTAATTTTGCATGGGGGCGAGGTCAAGAGTTGTGGTGGTTGCTCAAAAGCACGGGGCATCGACCAACTCAAATTTATTGAAGGTGTTGAACTGAGCAATATGAAGGAATTTGCACAGTGGACGGTGGAGTGCGATAAAGTTTTAACATTTTAAATTGATAATGAAATTCCATCTATTAATATCATTTTTTCTAATCCTGATAAGCTGTCAATCAAATTACAAACAGGAAGGGAATCAAAACGATGCCTATTCCTTTTATGTTGGCACTTACACCAACGACGGCAGCGAAGGTATTTATAAGTATTCGCTCGACAAAGACGGCAAAATCAAGCAAATGGGCCTGGCAGCAAAATCCGAAAATCCATCATTTTTAGCCTGGAGTGCTGACCACAAATTCCCGGTAGCTGTAAATGAAATCAACAATGAGGGCCCTGGAACAGTCGAGGCCTTTAAAGTTACCGATAGTGTTTTGAAGTTTATCAACCGTCAATCTTCTGGTGGTGCACACCCATGCCATGTTGCTGTGAATGATAATGGATAGGTTTTGGCAGCCAACTACAGTGGCGACAATGTAGGTTTGCTAAAACTAAATAGCAACGGCGAATTGTCTGAACTTTTGGATGTGCAGCAACACAGCGGAAAAGGAAGCACCGACAGGCAGGAAGCTCCCCATGCACATTCGGCCTGGTTTGATGGAGATGACATTGTTATTTCTGTTGACCTGGGAACAAACGAACTCTGGTTTTCACATCTGGATACGAACCGGGAAAAACTAATTCCTTCCAACCCACAAAAGTTGAAAATGGAGCCAGGGGCAGGGCCGCGTCACCTGGCGTTTCATCCCAATGGCAAGTGGGTTTATGTAGTGAATGAATTGGATTGCACCGTAAGCCGGATACTCAAAAAGGGCAATGGTTTTTACGAAAAAAGAGAATCTATTTCGACCCTGCCCACCAATCTTTACTGAAGCAAATTACTGCGCCGATATTCATATTTCTTCGGATGGAAAATTTGTTTATGCTTCAAACCGAGGGCACAACAGTATTGCTATTTTTCATGTAAATATAAATGATGGTATCTTGAAAGCAATAGCCCACCAGGATGTTAAGGGAGAATGGCCGCGCAGTTTCGTACTTTCCCCAGATGAAAACTTTCTCTTTTTAGCCAACCAATACACGAACAATATTGTTTCGTTTAAGCGTGATAAAAATACCGGCTTGTTGGAGTTTGTTGATGAGGCAGAAGCCCCAAGCCCGGTTTGTATTTTGTTTTAACTTTATTATTTTCGGAAATTGAGTGTCAATAACCTCAAAGGTGGAGTGTTAAAAATTGACTTTCTGAAAATTGCATCTTTCTGTTTATCTGGCTATTAAGATTTATCAAAAAAAACACCTTTTCGTTCTGGTTTTTGAATTTTTTCAAGGGTTTTTGTAAAGAGATTTCTCCCTTCGGTCGAAATGACAAAGTCTTGGTTTATTGGTTTGGGGGAAAGGGAAAGCGGGCGCAGAGCGCCTGCTTTCCCTTTCCCTACCCTACATTCATGAGCTTTGTCATTTCGATGGAGCGCAAGTCCCGCACGTGCGGGATGAAATCTATCTTTATGAAAATGATAATCTGATGAACGGAGAATTAAAGAAGAAAATAAAATAAATGGAACGTAAAAGTAAAATACAAATTTAACACCCTATCTCAAAGGCTTCAATTTGGAAAAGTCAAGCCCTGACTACCTGAAAAAAAATAATTTCGCAGCACTGTTCATGCAACTTTTTCATGCTTGCCAGTCTATTAAATAACGAAAGGCTGTTAGCAACTGAATGAAATGACAAAATGCAAAAACTAAGTATCACATTATCTTTTATAATATTCTTGTTGATAATTCCATCCTCAACATTTGGTTTGATAAATTCCGGCTACATGCCTGACTCAACAAAGCATAAAACTATTACCATCGAAGATTTCGACAGTGGTTCGGTAAAACTCGAATCCTACCCCGGCGAAGATCAGGATCCTGATTCGTGGGAACTTGATTCGGATAATACTTACAACAATTCAGCCTATTCATTAAGGATTTTTGGAAATACCTGGAAAGTTCAAAATATCCAGCCAACAACTATTAAACTAGACAACGTTTGGCAGGTTTCGGCCTACGTGGCATCAGAGGCAGAAATACAGGGCTTTGGGATTATGGATTCGGCCAATGTTCTTTTTTATTCTTTTTCAGGATCGGAAGAGGTGAACCCGGGAGAATGGGTCACTGTTTATCAGGGCAATTTTCCTGAAGACCAATGGAATGAATTCCAACTTCCTGTGGCCGATGATTGGATGGATTATTTTGGATACCTTCCTGAGGTCAGCTCACTGATTTATATAAACGACAAGGATGCAGGAACCCAGGGTGCAGTTTATTTCGACTATGTTGTAAACATCACCGAAGATTTGCCTATCGTACCAAAAGTATCGATCGATTATGTTGCAGGAGACGGAAGAAAAAACAAGAATACGGACATTCAATTTTATAGTGAGGTCATCGACCCCGATAGCGGTGAACATGATTTTTTCTGGGACTTTGGAGATGGAACAACAAGCACTGAGCAAGATCCCTTGCACACTTTTTCGGTGAGCGATGACCATGCTTACACGGTTTTACTTCGGGTTGTGGATGAAACAAATAAATGGGGATATGCAAGTTGCAGCATCGAAGTTGGCCAGGGAAGCAGTACTTTTCCGCTAACTATCAATTTTGTTGGCGACATGATGATGGCCCGTGCCTACGAACAATGGGGCGGGATTATCCCCACAAATGGTGTCGAATCCATTTTTGAACCTACAAAAGAATACCTCGGTGATGCCGCTGACTTTACAGTTGGAAATCTTGAATGCCCGTTAACAACATATTTCGGTCATCATCCAACTAAAACAATTTACTTTAAAGGTTCACCCAATAATGTGGACGGTTTAACTTATGCCGGAATCGACATGGTGACGCTGGCCAACAACCACATCATGGATTATATGCTGCCCGGGATGATCGAAACGCAATCCACGCTTGAGGAGAATAATATCCTCCATATGGGTGCCGGGGCTAATTCCTACGAAGCATATCTTCCTGCATTCTACTCGAAGTCGGGCGTAAATATTGCTTTTCTGGGAGCCAGTGATCGGCACGGACAATACAACAATTACCAGCCCTACCTTGATGCAGGTTACAACAAACCCGGCTTTGGCAAGCTGACTGATCACTACATAAAAAAGCAAATTGAGGAAGTGAGGGATGTTTCGGATTTGGTAGTCATGCAATGGCATTCCGGTGGAGAATATTCCTTTGGTCCAACAAGCAATAGTGATGCGCTAATTCCTTTTACAGGGAATGGTAAAACTACGGACGAGTATCAGCCCAGGGAAATTGCACCTGATAAGGGTTCAAGGGAGATCAGACATTTTGCCATCGATAACGGCGCTGACCTGGTGATTTGCCACCACCCACACATCATTCACGGTGTGGAGCTTTACAATGGAAAACTGATTGCCCATTCGTTGGGTGATTATGTTTTCGACCTCGATTACCCCGAAACTTTTCCTTCGATGATTTTGGAGGCAAAAGTGAACGAAACAGGATTTTACGAATTCACAATCATACCTCTTTATATCGACGATTATATCCCGCAAAGGGCAGAAGGCGGATTGGGCTTGCACATTCTCGATTACATTGCACAACGCTCGAAGGAACTCAATACATGGATTGATGTTGACCGCGAAAATATTACTGCCACCGTGGTGATGGACACGCTGAATATTCCCAGCTATGAAGCAGAGATTTCAGTTGCGCTCACTCAGGAAGAGGTGACTGGCAATTGGGAAACTGCTCCTCACGCCATCGAAAAAGTGGGGAATATTTCTTCCATTGCTGCCATTGAGCCAAATGGTGATTATGAATTTCGTTTGGGAAGGGATGAAATTTGGTGGGGAAATATGGAGGATGAGGGCTGCACCCTGTGGGATTTGAACAACGTAAATGAGAAATATTGCGACACAGTTGCACACTCAGGAAACCGTTCTCTTCAGCATTTCAGAACCGAAAACTCACCATTCAATCTTGTAAGCAATTTTGAGCAAAGGATCCTTTGCCAATCCGACACTATAAATTATTCCCTTTGTGGATACATAAAAACACAAAATGGAGCAGGCGTTACTATCGAAGTCCGGTATTACCAGGATTTTGAATTTGGGAATCCGATAGGTGTAGAAAACATTGGGGTGGAAATAAACGGTGATACACCGTGGACATTTTATCACAAACAATTGACAATACCTCTCGGAACAGGCTATTTCAATATTTATCTCAACAGCAACATACCTCAATCAGGTGATGCATACTCGTGGTTCGACAATGTGAGTTTAATCAGGTGGGATGATTGGGGAGTTTATGAAATTTCAGATGCAATTCCCACACCAAACGATTACTATTTCGCCCAGTTTCGGTCATCGGAGAATATGGACGAAATTGTTGTTTATTACACCGAAACAGTTTTGGATGACCTCTATGTTGGGATTGAAGATCCGATCAAAGCGAATATTTCAGCGGACATTTTAATGCAAAACTTTCCCAATCCTTTTAATCCTGAATTAGGCCCTACAGATATTACTATCGAATTGGATAAAAGTGGCCGGATAAAACTTGAAATACTTGATATTAGTGGCCGTGTGGTGAACATTCTTGCTGACAACATGTTTACATCAGGCACGCATCATATTTCATGGGATGGGAGCAACTCTTATGGCCAAGTGCTTGATTCCGGCATTTATTTTTATCAGCTCACAACTGTAAACAGTAAGCACATTAAAAAATGTATGCTGCTTCGTAATTGATTCATAAAAATATGAAATACAAAGTATTCGTTGCCCTTAGTCTATCAATTCTTCTTCTCCTACACAATGGCTGTTCACTAAAACTTAAAAAAGCCCTTCAGCGTGGTGAAGTCACCAGTGCCCAATTCGATGAAACAGTTGGGGTTGAAGTGATGATGGGCCTCATCATTGTTCCGGTAACAATCAAAGGAACGACTTATCGTTTCTTACTTGATACCGGCGCACCCTTTAGCATTTCTGAGCAACTACAATCCGAACTCAATTATGATGTCATTAGCACAGGGAATATCATCGACACCGAGCACAACAGGAAAAAAGTAGAGCATGTTGAGCTTGATAGCATATTCATTGGAAGCATTCCTTTCACCAATCAAACTGCTTTTGTTCTTGGGTTTCAATCGAACCCGATATTGAAGTGCATGAATGTTGATGGAATTGTTGGCTCAAACCTTATGCGTTTTTGCAATTGGAAAATAGATTTCGACCAGGAAGAAGTTTCGTTGAGCAATATTCCCGGTTTGTATTTTTCAGATTCTGCCGCCATTGTTCCATTTAGTACAAATATCCAATACAATATTTTGGTTGACATGGAAATTGGAGAGGCCACAATCCATGACATGACCATCGACTATGGTTCCAATGGTTCGTTAAGTGTCCCCTTAAAGGATTTTTATACTTTAAAAGAGAACAGTATTGTAGAAAATGTATTTATCGAAACCGGGGTTTCGCAAAAGGGAATACTAGGAGAAGTACATAAATTGAAAAAGGAAATTGCCTACATAGATACGCTGAAATCATCCGGACTAGCCATTAGCGATGTTGAGCTAGGTTCGGGAAATTCAAAATTGGTGGGCTGCAGGATTTTCTCGCGGTATGTTGTAGTAATTGACTGGGAAAACCAAAACCTGCATTTTACCGAAGTTGATTCAACTGAAAACCAGAATCTAACTTTTGGGTTCAGGATGGGTTATTCTGAAGAAAAAAACATTTATGTGCAATCGGTAATCGAAAATTCCCCTGCATACGAATATGGCATCTATCCCAACATGCAACTGATGAAACTTGATTCCCTTGATTTTTCAACTGATCCGGATTTTTGCAAATTACTCCGCTATTATGAAAATGTTGGCAACACCATCGCTTTGGAGTTGAAAGATACACTTGGGGTGGTAAAAAAGATTCGGATCGGGAAGGCAGATTTGAATAGTATTGAACCTTAAATTGGTAATTATCTAATCGATGATTAACCAGCCTTGCCCGCCTCGCTGGAAATGTCAATAAGTTAAGAAATTGATTAACGATTGATGATTAATGAGTACTGATTTTTGATGTGTTGTCAGGTGATATTCAGGAACATCTTAAATCAAAAATTGTTAATCGACAATCATAAATAAATAAAACTATGGGCAGTTCTTTTGTAAGTATAAAAACAACTAAATTCCTTTATATAGCTTTTGTAGTTGCACTATTTGTTAGCTGCACCCAGCCTCCCATAAAAGTGGCCTGTATTGGTGATAGCATCACTGCCGGCGCCGGCTTGGAAAATCAAAGCAAAACAGCTTACCCCACACAATTGGATAGTATTTTAGGAAAAGACTATAGCGTACTAAACTGCGGTAGAAGTGCCGCAACCCTCCAGAAGACAGGTAACCTTCCATACTGGAACTGCAAGGAATTCCATAACGTTTTTACCTATCAACCAGATATCATCATCATTAAGTTGGGAACCAACGATTCCAAACCAAAAAACTGGAATGAAGAGAATTTTGAAAAGGATTACCAGGCCTTGATCGACACCTTGCTTACCATCCAAAATAAACCGGAAATTTTCGTTTGCCTGCCTGTACCTGCATACCGAACCGTTTGGGGCATCAACGATTCAACCCTCACTGCCGGAGTTATTCCTGTCATCAAAAGAATCGCCAAAACAAATCATCTGCAAATCATCGACTTGTACCAAGCGATGGGCAACCAGAACGAAAACTTCCCTGATGGTATCCATCCCAATGAAAAAGGTGCTAAAAAAATGGCCATAATTATTGCGGGGGAAATGTGAGGTGTGCGACAATTAGTGCCTGTCCATAGAGTAGCTTTCTTGAAATATCCGTAGCCCAGACTTTCAAGTCTGGGACAGGATTGAAGGGATGAATAATCCCCGCCTTTTCGCTGTTACTGCCTGCGGCAGTAACAGCGAAAAGGCGGGGGAAGCAAGTGTCGAATTTATTATTCTCCGGCATAAATGCCGGAGTTACGGAAAAGTACCGGCTCTGTGGACAGACTAATTAATAAGACTATTTAATTATGAATCCCTGCCTCGCGGCAAGGCTGGCTCTACGAGGTATGAACCACTACTAATCATCCAAGTAAGATTTCCAAAATACTACTTGAAAAGAATAATATTTATCTTTGGTCAGGTTTAGTATCCAAAAGAATCACTCAGCCAAAATCAACCAAGCTATCTTTTTCAAAAATGAAACTGACCAAAGAGCAACTCAATATCATCAACTCCACGGGTAACATTAAAATAAATGCTGTTGCCGGGTCAGGAAAAACTACCACCATTATTGAATATGCAAAAGCCCGTCCGGCAAACAGCAGGATACTTTACCTTGCTTTTAATAAATCGGTAAAACTGGAAGCCAAAAAAAAGTTTGCCGAAATGGGGCTCATCAACGTAAAAGTTGAAACTGCCCATTCGCTTGCCTACAAGCACATCGTTTTCAAAAACAATTACCGATTGCGGTCTCAAGGTTACAAAACTTATGAAATAGCGAAACTTCTCGGTTTGCATGGTGACGGCGAAAAACATGCTGAATATATTATTGCCAACCACATCAATAAATTGATAAGCTATTTCTGTAACAGCGACAAACAAAAAGTTAAAGATTTAAACTACCTCGATGTGGTGAGCGATGGCAGGGCAAAAACTTTTGTAAAAACATTTTACGAATACATTCAAACCCAAACAAGGGTTTTGTTGGCTAAAATGGATAAGGGTGAAATTGAAATTACCCACGACTTCTATCTGAAGAAATTCCAACTTTCAAATCCAAAACTCAACTACGATTACATCTTGTTTGATGAGGGGCAGGATGCATCCGAAACTATGCTCGATGTGTTTTTTAATCAAGATGCCACCAAAGTAATTGTGGGTGATACACACCAGCAAATATATGGATGGAGATATGCAGTAAACTCGTTGGAGAAAGCCGAATACAAAACCTACCATCTTACAAAAAGCTTTCGCTTTAGCCAAGATATTGCCAACCTTGCCATTGAAGTTTTAAACTGGAAAAATCGATTTACCGAACACAACCCTGTAGCAATTTCGGGAGATGGTGATACAAAAATACACAAGACCAAAGCAGTGCTTGCCCGTACCAATTTGGGGCTTTTACTCAAGGCCATCGAATACGTTACCGAAAGTAAAAAAATCAAACAAATCTATTTTGAAGGGAACATCAACTCCTATACTTATGCCGATGAAGGGGCATCGTTGTATGATGTACTAAATCTTTATAATGGAAGGCGCAGGCTGATCAGGGACAAACTTATCAGGGAAATGAAAAACATGGATGAGCTGGAGTATTACATAAAAACTACTGAAGATGTCCAGCTCGGGATGATGCTTGAAATTGTGAAGGAATATGGAAATGAAATCCCCGGGATAATTAAGGCGATTAAAGACAAGCACATTGAGGGTGACGACAAGGAAAAGGCGCAAATGGTTTTTTCAACCGTGCACCGAAGCAAGGGAATGGAATATGATGCCATACAGATTGTGAACGACTTTATTAACGAAGATAAACTGGAAAAACTTATTACTGACAAAGAGGAACTAATTGATGTGGCGAAAATTAACGAAGAGATCAACCTCTTGTATGTTGCCATCACCCGGACCAGGAACAGCATCCACATCCCCGAAGCATTGATGCCAGAAGGTTTCCCGACTTCTCCCCGGATCCATATTATGAGAGATGAAGGTGAAAAGGCACAAAATGAACCTGCAACAACCCAGTCTCACCTATCAGAAAACGAAGTTCCGTACATTGCTAAAACTTATTCGCAGGCTCGTAAAAACCACGCTGATGCCTACAAGCCCTGGACTACCGAGCTTGACGATGAGCTTACCACCTTGTATTGCGAAGGCGCAAATACCCGTGATTTGTCGAAGCATTTTGGGCGATCAAAAAGTGCCATTAAGTCGAGGGTAAAAAGGCTTGAATTAGAAGCTAAATATGAACAAGGCTAAAATAATTTGAAAATGTGATGATGTGTTAGTTTGGAAATTCAGAATCCCTGACCTGTTTGTTGTTTTTCAGTCGTTTAAATAAATTCAATCGTAATTTGACATGTTGTAAAAAGTAAATTATTCCCACCAAAATCCTTAACTGACATTTCCCTAATCGAATAAATAGGTTTATTAGATTCCTCACTTCGTTCGGAATGACAATGGTGGGCATGAAGTGGAGGGGAGGCTGGATCGGGCGCTTTGCGCCCGATCCAGTCTCCCCCTTTTCGCACTAGTTCGTGTCATTTCGAACGAAAATTTGCGTAGCAAATTTGAAGAGAGAAATCTAAAAATCGCTACACGATATTTACGTTGGGTCTGGATTTCTGAAATTGAAATCTTGCACTGAATATAGCTGTCAACTTGTGAGACTTATTGCCTAATTGTGGTATCGATTAGATTGATCGGTAAGCATTTGAGAAAAACTAACCTTCAACCAAACCATAAAGCATTTCAATCTCCTCAGCCCAGTTTTCTGAGTTGGGTGTTTCAAGGATCAGCGGCATTTCATCGAAGCGTGGGTCGTTCATGATCCATCTGAAAGTATCAATTCCAATTTCGCCTTTCCCGATGCTTTCGTGTCGGTCAACCTTTGAGCCAAGCGGCTTTTTTGCATCATTCAGGTGCATGCCTTTTATACCAATTTAACATCAAAATGAGCCAAAGCGAAATTTTGATGTATAAATGGTAAATGCCGATGTATATTTAAAGCGGTATTAAAAGCGAAGCGAATTAATGGCGCATTTTAAATAACAATCGGTATTAGATATTTCAGGCCAATTACATCGTCAAATTTTTTCCAGGTAGCTTCATAACCTTCCCTGGATTTTATATCATAACCTGCAACAAAACCATGGCAGGTATCGAAGCAAATACCAACCCGGTTTTTATCCTCAACACGATCGATAATAAATGCGAGTTGTTCAAATTCAAATCCCAGGTTTGACCCTTGTCCGGCAGTATTTTCGATAACGGCAATTACGCTCTTTGTTTTATCCAGGGTAATGTTGATGGAATCAGCAATGCGTTTCAGGCTTTCTTCGGGGGTGATTTTTTTCAGATAGCTGCCCGGGTGAAAGTTGAGCAGGGGGATTCCCAATTGTTCGCAACGTCGCATCTCGTCCGGGAATGCATTTCTCGACTTTTCGAGGGCTTCTTGTTCGGGATGTCCCAGGTTGATGAGGTAGCTGTCGTGTGGTAAAATATGATCGACGGAATAGCCATATTTTTCAACATTGTTTTTGAAGCCCTCAATATTTTCGGGGGTCAGTGCCCTCGAAAACCACTGGCGCTGGTTTTTGGTAAACAGTGCGAAGGCTTTTGCCCCAATTTCGCTGGCATTGATTGGTGCATTTTCAACCCCGCCCGATGCACTTACATGTGCTCCTACTCTTTTCATAGTTTAGTTAATGATAAAATGTTGAGCGCAGCGAAATCCCGCCTATGCGGGGATAAAATGTTTGGTTTCCTCTAAATCCACAAGAACCTAAGCTGGACGAGCCCCGCCTGCCATAGCGAAGCGGCGGACAGGACAGAACCAAACAGGATTTGAACTATTTTTATCGACCAGATTTCCATTTATTGATTTCTGATTGGCG
>CAZBDF010000113.1:0-5852 GCA_964490385.1 uncultured Lentimicrobiaceae bacterium
GTATTTGAAGACATAACCTATGAACTCCCCAAAATGCCGGTTTATTCTTCGGTTATTGAAATGAGTGATTCGAAAAAAGCCATCATCGGAACCGAACATGGCATTTATACCACGGCAAATCTTGGTGAAGGTGAAGTAACCTGGACAAAAGAAAATTCTGAAATGGGCACTATACCGGTGTTCCAAATCAAACAACAAACAGTTTTCAAAAGACAGATTGAAGTACCAACCTTGCCACCATTGGTTTACCCGGAAATATTCAATTATGGTTCATTGTACATTGCTACCTATGGACGTGGTGTTTTCAGAGACGACACTTACCGTACAACCAGCATCGAAGAACCATCAGTAAACGGAAAGACCAGTTTGGCCAGCTCCATATCGGTTTATCCAAACCCTGTATCAAGCTATGCAACTGTATCGATAAATATTGATGCTGTTACCGATGTAGCAATCCATGTTTACGACCTGAGCGGAAAACTAGTTACCAGTACCATCGAAGGCGAGCTTTCTTCGGGCAGGCACGAAGTAAATATTAATTGTTCGACGCTTGAGGCCGGTACTTATATAGTAAAAGTAATTGCCGGTGACGATAGCGGCACTTCAAAATTCATTGTCAATTAACAATAATTAGTTCGATAATTTAAAAAGAATTACGATATGAAAAGATCTTTATTTGCAATCATTTTGATATTTGTAGCATTTTCAATAGCGGCACAGGAAAAAATCGACACACCTATCCAGGTAGCTCCAGCTGACGAAAAGGTAGATCAGATGCCCAATGTAATGCTCGATTGGAATGCTGTAACAGCTGCCTTAAATTACCATGTTCAAATGAGTGACGATGCTCAGTTCAACAACATCATCATCGATTCAGTTACAGACCTTACGTCTGTTAGTACGATGAACTTAGTATTTGGGAAAGAATACTTTTGGAAAGTCCGTGCCAACGATATGGGTGGACAACCTTCTTTTTGGACACCAATATGGTCCTTCACAACATTTCTGCAAATTGTACTTGAAAAACCGAATGACGAAGAGGTTGAAGAACCGCCAGATGCACAGTTAAAATTGAAAAATAGGGTAGCTAATGTGGTTATAACCGGAGTTTCTCATTTTGATATCGAGATTGATGTTGTTGAAACTTTTGATTCGCCCGAATATGCACATTTCACTACCAATGGCACTACATACACCAAAATCATGGATCAGTTACTCTTTGGGACCACCTATTACTGGCGGGCCCGTGCAGGCCATGCCGCTGATGCATCAGATTGGAGTGAAGTTTGGAGCTTTTTAACCCTGGATATTTATGATTTAAAGAAGCCGAACAATGGTTTAAGCGATCAGGATTTAAATGTTCTCTTAAGATGGGATGATATTTCAGGCATTAAAAAGTTTGATTACCAGATTGACGATGATCCTGATTTTAATACGCCAGACCAGTACACCGTTGAGACCTTTAAGGATAGTGCACAAGATTTAAGGTTTGGGACAACCTATCATTGGAGATCACGCGGAAGACATGATCATGATACAACCATGTGGGCTGATCCATATAATTTCACCACAGCAGCAGCTGTAGAACTTGATAAACCTGAAAATGGTATTGACAGTACATCCTTGAAGCCACAACTTTCCTGGAGCCAGATTACAGGTGTAAACAATTATGAGGTATCCTATTCGATGGATGAAACTTTTGCTGATGCATTTGTAGATTTTAAAGAAGCCAATGATGATACCGACCCATTTTATAATATTATATATGCCCTTGAAGCAGGTGAAATGTATTATTGGAGGGTCAGGGCTTGTACGGCTATCGATACCAGTGCCTACAGTACTGTATTTAACTTTACTACTGAGCCCGGTGTTGGGATAGATGATCTGTATTTTACAAATGCCGCAATTAACATCTTTCCTAATCCTGCGAATACTGAAGTTAATGTACAAATGAATGTCACCGAATCAGTAAATATTGAGTTTACCTTGATCGACCTGGTTGGGCAAACATTAGTAGCTCAGGATTTATATTTTACACCCGGATTGAACAGTGAAAAAATTGACCTTTCAAACCTTTCAAATGGAATATACTTGCTGAAAATGAAAAATGGAAGCAGCGTTTACACCAACAAATTAATTGTCAATAATTAATTATCGGACGATAACAAGGCGGGCTTGATGGCCTGCACCAAAATAATAAAGGGGCTTACCAATCGGTAGCCCCTTTCGTTTTCTATTCAATGGAATAACAGCCTACACCATAACTATTCTTGTACCACCATCATCAATGCCTAGTTTTGTGGTTTTAGTAATTATAGCATCTTTACCACTGTGTTCAACAAAGTAAATTGCAGCCCTGATTTTTGGGGCCATACTACCCTCAGCAAAATGCCCCTCTTCAAGGTATTTTTTTGCTTCGGCAATAGTTATCCTGTCCAGAGACTTTTCTTGTGGTGTATTAAAGTTTAAACACACTTTTGAGACATCCGTAAGTACAAAAAACTTGTCGGCATTAATTTGAGCAGCAAGCAATGCTGATGCCAGGTCTTTGTCGATAACCGCGTCAATACCCTGGAGTTTGTTTTCCTCGGAATAAAAAACCGGGATACCACCGCCACCAACAGCAACTACAATAGTTCCCTGGCGTGCAATCTTTTCGATGGATTTTTTATTATTGATAACCAAAGGCCTGGGCGAGGCAACTACTTTTCGCCATCCCCTACCGGCAGGATCTTCAGCAAATACCGAATCGCTGGTAGCCATAATCTTATCAGCTTCTTCCTTTGTGTAATAAGGCCCAATTGGTTTGGTAGGATTCTTGAAAGCTTCATCATCCTTATTCACCAACACCTGGGTAATGATGGTGATTATGTCCCTGTCAAGATCTGCCGCCAGAAGGACATTCCTCAATTGCTGCTCTAAAATATAGCCAATAAACCCCTGCGAATATGCCACACAAATATCCAGGGGCATTTCGGGCAGTCCATACATTTTGTGCCCGGCTGTATTGCTGAGGAGCAAATTGCCAACCTGAGGCCCATTACCATGTGTGACTACCAAATTATAATTTTTTTCGCGTACTAAAACCATCAGTTTTTCGCTGGTCTCATAAGCGTTCAATTCCTGCTCGTCGATGGTCCCTTTTTGCCCGCTTTGTAAAAGTGAATTTCCACCAAAGGCAACAACAGCTAACTTTCTCATAATCTAATTATTAATTTTTTTAAGGCGGCAAAGCTAAGAAAAAAGGGACGATAGGAAGGTTAAATTTTTTGATTTGATGCCGACATATTTAAGAATTTATTAAATTCGTTTGCTCTTGCAATAAATACACTCAAATTGAAAACAAAATCCATCATCAGTTTTGTTATAACACCCTTGTTTTCCCTGTATATCATTTTGTTTGCAAACATCGACCCCACTAATCCCACAGTTGGCTATACCCTTGCTGTAGCAATGCTAATGGCAGTTTGGTGGATTACCGAAGCCGTGCCACTTGCAGTCACATCCCTTCTTCCTGTTGCGCTGTTCCCTTTCCTTGGTATTATGGATGGCAAAGCCGTATCTTCAACATATTTTAACCATGTCATTTTTTTGTTTATTGGCGGATTTATCATTGCCCTGGCCATGGAGCGCTGGAACTTACACAAAAGGATAGCACTAAAAATATTGATGTTCACCGGGGTAAGTCCCGGGCGAATCCTCTTGGGCTTTATGATTTCCAGTGCTTTCCTGTCGATGTGGATATCGAATACTGCAACTGCCATGATGATGATCCCAATATTGCTTTCTATTATTTCAAAACTAGAAGATTCGCTTGGTGAAAAAAATGTTTCGAAATACACTATTGGCCTATTACTTGGCGTGGCCTATAGTGCCTCCATTGGTGGCCTTGCCACCCTTGTAGGCACTCCTCCAAATCTGTCGTTTGCCCGGATATTTCACATCTACTTTCCTGATGCACCCGAAATTTCATTTGCAACATGGTTTGTTTTTGCCTTGCCAATTTCTATCACCATGTTCATCATCACCTGGGCATTTCTGTATAGCATTTTTAAACCAAAGAAAGACACCTGGATTAACATTGATAAACAAACATTCAGGTATCAAATGACAGAACTGGGACGTGCAAGTTTCGAGGAAAAAGTAGTTTTTATCGTATTTATTCTCATTGCATTTTTATGGCTTTTCCGTGCGGATTTAGATTTTGGGATTTTCACTATACCCGGGTGGGCGGATATTTTCCCAAAAAGCGATTACATCAATGATGGCACCATTGCCATTTTTATGGCAGTGTTGCTTTTTGTACTGCCTTCAAAAAAACCAGGAACAAAACGCATTATGAATTGGCAGACAGCCACAAAAATTCCCTGGAATATCGTATTGCTATTTGGTGGGGGATTTGCCCTTGCTTCGGGTTTTAAAGAATCAGGGCTTTCGGCATGGTTTGGCGAACAACTGATTTGGGTAGCCGATTACAATATAATATTGGTAATTTTTTTTATTGCAATGATGATGACTTTCCTTACTGAACTTACTTCGAACACAGCAACCACCGAAATGATCTTACCAATACTTGCCGGGATTGCCGTAAGTACACAGACCAACCCCTTGTTATTTATGCTACCCGCCACACTGTCGGGATCGATGGCTTTTATGCTGCCGGTTGCTACTCCGCCAAATGCTATAATTTTTGGGACAAACAGGCTCAGGGTTGCTCAAATGGCCCGAACCGGTTTCTTGCTAAATATTATTGGTGCCATCGTCATCACCACCATGACCTATTTCCTGGGAACCTATTTTTTCGATATTCAAATTGGCCAATTTCCAGAATGGGCCAATATTAAGTAGAGTCTGTCCATAATGTCGGTACTTTTCCGTAGCTCCGGCATTTATGCCGGAGAACAATTGATTTGATAATTCTCTCCCCCGCCTTTTCGCTGTTACTGCCACAGGCAGTAACAGCGAAAAGGCGGGGGTTATTCACCCCTTCAATTCTGTCCCAGACTTCAAAGTCTGGGCTACGGAAATTGCATGGAAATTACTATAAAGACGAACACTAATTAGTGTTACAGTTTTAGAAAAACCTACCTCTTGAAAAGAGTTTTTGGAAAAATTCAATTGAAAATCCACGAACATCATTTTAATTATTGCTATTTTTATTAAAATAAATAAAAATATCAAAATGCAATATCCTGATAATCCAATGAGTAACATACAAATCGAGTTACTGAAATTATATTCGAACAATATTAAGGATGAGCAGTTGCACGACATTAAGCTTCTATTATCTCAATATTTTGCAAAAAAGGCTACAGAGGAAATGGATGTAATATGGGATGAAAATAATCTTTCGGAAAAGGATATGATAAACTGGGCAAATGAGCACAACAGGCGTTAAAATTACTCTGGCTCCAAGCCAAACTTTTCTTTGAGTGTTACAATAGCAGGGTTTTTTTCGGCCATATGTTTAAAAATATCTGCCGGCAAATACGGCCTTGCATCTTGAATTTCAGGATTTACAATAACCTGTAAGCGGATAAAACGATTGTTGAGTTTTGGCCTCAAAAAGTTAACGATCTCGTTTTTGAAGGTGTCGATTTCTTTTTCCTGTATGGCATTTTTTACATCAATTATAACCTGAAACTTATCCCCTACCCTTGGCTTTGATGCACTTAGGGTGCTTGAAAGATTAGAACGGCCAACAGTTATTTTTTTTACCATCTCTTCCCAAACCAGGGCAAGGTCGGCAGCCACAATTGCTTCTGCATTTTTAAACTCATCTGATGAAAAATCAAAATACTCCTCTTTAGCTTCAGCAGCCATATCTTCCGTAGCATCTTCTTTTATGGAAA
>CAZBDF010000113.1:5952-11529 GCA_964490385.1 uncultured Lentimicrobiaceae bacterium
TACTCCTCTTTAGCTTCAGCAGCCATATCTTCCGTAGCATCTTCTTTTATGGAAAACGTACCACCTCGAGAACTCATTCTGCCAAGTGCTGGTTTTTGAGCTATGGATGGTGGAGTATCCTTTTTCTCTATTGGCTGAGGTTCCTGTGTTTGTGTTGGAGCAGCTTGCTTTTGAGGGACTTGTACCGGAGATGCATGATTTGGTGCGACAGGCCCGGATGTGGCTTTAACAACTTCAACTCCTGGTGGTTCGGCAATAGCTCCCTTTTTTGCAGCAGGGGGAGGTGACGTTAAATCAGTTTTTTTTTTAGAAATCGGGTAAACCGGTGTTTCTGTATTTACATTGCTCCCCGGTGTGTTAATTGAAGCCAACTGCATCAATGCGATTTCAATATGCAAACGTTTATTGTTGCTACTTTTGTAAGTGAAATCTGTTTTTTGAATGATATTGAGACCCTTAAGCAGAAAATCCATCGGGCAATTTGCTGCCTGCTTTTGATAATACTCACCAATGGTTTCGCCCACTTCCATCAACTGAATAGTAGCCGCATCTTTGCTAACCAATAAATCGCGTAAATGCGATCCAAGGCCAACGATAAAATGCTGGCCATCGAAACCGGACTCCAGTATTTCGTCAAAAATTACCATCGTATTGGAAATATCACCTGCAAGAAAATAATCGGTAATTTTAAAATAATACTCATAATCGAGCACATTGAGGTTCTCGCGCACCAGGTCGTAGGTAAGGCTGTCCCCGGCAAAGCTAACCAACTGGTCGAAAATGGAAAGTGCATCGCGCATGGCCCCATCTGCTTTTTGGGCAATAACATTCAATGCAAGTGGCTCTGCCGCTACATTTTCCTTTGCCGCTACAAATTTGAGGTGGTCGATTGTGTCTGGCACAGTAATCCTTCGGAAATCATAAATCTGGCAGCGCGACAAAATAGTCGGGATAATTTTATGTTTTTCGGTAGTAGCAAGGATAAATTTAGCATAGGCTGGTGGTTCTTCCAGTGTTTTTAAAAATGCATTAAAAGCACTTTGCGACAGCATGTGCACCTCATCGATAATATAAACTTTGTATTTACCAACCTGCGGTGGTATCCTCACCTGGTCCACAAGGTTGCGGATATCTTCAACCGAATTATTGGAAGCAGCATCCAGCTCATGAATATTGAATGAGGCATTTTTATTGAAAGAAACACAAGATTCACATTCGTTGCAAGCAATGATATCCTCACCCAGGTCCATACAGTTAATTGTCTTGGCCAATATCCTGGCACAGGTAGTTTTACCAACCCCCCGCGGCCCGGTAAATAAAAATGCCTGTGCAAGTTGCTGGTTCCTGATAGCATTTTTTAGTGTGGAAGTAATATTGTTTTGGCCCACAACAGTATCAAAAGTTGCCGGCCTGTATTTTCGTGCTGATACGATAAAATTCTCCATCCTCTACGCTTTTTTTAACTTTTCAAAAATAGTGTTTTTTTAAACCCCTCGGAGATGAAAGTTCTCAACATGAAAAGCATTGTTCTAAATAATACCATCTCCAACTGATATTGAAACTTCTGTACCAATAAATTACAAGAAACTTTACTGAAAATTTCAGAAAGAGTTTATTACCTTTGATGCAAGGATCTTAAGACAAGATTTAAACGGCTTTTAGCAGGAATGCTTCAATTTTCATGGCTTTATCAAAACATCAATAATGAATTGAAAACACAAATTTCATCGCCTTATGAAAACCTACATCCCATTACTTTTACTAGCCCTTACAGCGCGTTGTGCCATTGGCCAGATTACTTTTGAGAAGAGATTCTCCCCCGCCCAAATCTTCTATTCCGAATCAGTTATCCAAGAAAATGACAGTGGTTTTGTTGTAGTTGGCCACATACAGAAAACCAACAATTATGGTTATGATGCCTGTTTGTTTAAGACAAACAAATATGGAGATTCGATCTGGCTGAAGCCAACAGGTTTTACGGAAGAAAATCACGGGTATGATGCTATCAAAACAAATGATAATGGCTATGCCTTTGTCGGGGATATTAATGGAGGGTACGGAAAAGAAGGTTTGCTTCTTGTAAAAACCGACCTCCAGGGAAATGTAGAATGGAACACTAATTTTGGCGGGGTAAATTGGGAACATGGATACTCCCTGTTTCAAACAAACAATAATGATTTCATTATGGCAGGGACTTCAAATAGCATTAATGATAAATGAAAACGGCGATACCCTTTGGACAAAAACATACACCGATAGCATTTCGAGGTATGCATCCCATTGTATCCAATCAAACGATGGAGGATTTGTTATTACCGGCCGCAACGCAACAAGTTCATCGGATGGCCTGGACATACTGCTGATGAAAACCGATATTAACGGAAACATCTTGTGGAACAATGCATATGGAAATACAGGATACGAACATGCAAATTGTGTAAAACAAACATCTGATGGCGGTTATATTATCTCAGGTGATGACAACAGCTCCAACGATCATTATATATTCCTTGTAAAAACGGATTCGTTAGGATGCATTAAACCACACATCGATCTAATATCAGGCCACCTGGATGTTTCCCTCAACGACACTATTTTTTATCATTGCATTGACCTTCGTGGCCAAAACTATAAGTGGACAAGCGGTAATGGTGAAATAATTTCGGGGCAGGAAAATGATATTGTTGCCATTACATGGGACCAGTTAGGTACAGATACAATCCAGGTTCACGTGAGCAACGATTGTGGAATGGACAATATGAGTTTGATAATACTTGAACTAAAATTGGAGAATAAAACAAGAGTTAAAAAAATCATTATAAACTAAATAATCGTGGCACTAAGCTCTAGTCCATTGCCACCCTCGTGAAATCAATCTAATAGTAGTTCGAATGACAATTAGGTTTTCAATTTGGAAAATGAATGAATACTCATAACGTTCATACTTCAACAGTACAAAAACCGTTGAATGTAAAAACTTCTTTAAATTAATCCTGTGATCCTAATCTACACGCATAAAATCACCAAGCGGGTGCAATACATTTTCAAGTTGTACTTTGAAAGCCTACTCGGGATTGAATATAAATTTACCTCCAACCTGGATGAATTTACAGGATTTGATGGATTAAAAATAAGCTATGCCAAAAAGAAAATTGGCGATGAACTACATTTTTGTTCTACCAACCTGCTATTCGAAACGGGAGTTGAAGGCCAGGAACCAGGGTTTTTCCAATTTGAGGACAACGTAGCTTTTTTTCCGGTTTACGAAAAAGAATCCGTAATTCCATTCGATCCTTTTGCAGCAGGTTTTTTTCTGCTCACACGATATGAAGAGTACCTTCCATATATCAAAGACAGGTTCGACCGCTTTGATGCCACGCAAAGTGTATCCCTAAAACATGGTTTTCTTCATAAACCCCTTGTGAATATTTGGGCCGAAAAAATCAAAGGTATCCTTTCTGAACAAGCTCCGGAATTGAAGTTTAAAGAACGAAATTTTGAGTTTATTTCCACCATCGATATCGACTCAGCATACGCTTACAAATACAAAGGAACGGTACGTACAATTGGTGGGCTTATGAAATCACTGTTAAAGCTCGACTTTAATGAAATGCTGGAAAGGCTGCTGGTACTTATGGGCATGATGAAAGACCCCTTTGATACTTACACCCTCCAGCTCAGGCTTCAAAAAAAATACGACCTTTTCCCAATTTATTTTATCCTGTTTGCCGATTATGGAAAATTCGACAAAAATATCCCGCCTTATAATCCAAAATTTCAGCGCCGGGTAAAATCGCTTGCCGATTATGCTGAAATTGGCATCCACCCTTCATACGATTCAAATTACGATTTTGAAAAATTGAAACTTGAAACCGAACGGCTATCGAAGGTACTAAACAGGGAGATTACCAAAAGCCGGCAACACTTTTTGAAATTGACATTTCCAAATACCTATCGCAATCTGGTAAACCTCGACATCACTGATGACTATACCATGGGCTATGCATCAGAACCCGGGTTCAGGGCAGGGATTTGTGATCCATTTTTCTTCTATGACCTGGATTTGGAAACCGAAACTAAGCTAAAAATCCATCCTTTCCAGGTAATGGAAGGTACCCTAAAAGATTATTTGCACCTGTCAACCGATCAATCACTTATCAGGATTAAGAAAATGATAGATGAAGTAAAAGCTGTAAACGGCACTTTTATAAGCATCTGGCACAACGAATCGTTAAGCAACTCCAAACGCTGGGCCGGTTGGGATAAAGTGTATGAAGAAATGATAAAGTACGCTGTGGGTTAGGTATGGGGTTGCGGGTTACGAATTCGCATTTGAGTTTGAGGCTGAGACCTGGAAGGTGGGGTGTTAAATCTGTATTTCATTTCTTCGTCCCAGTTTTTAATATTTCGATCTTCAACTTATCTTTCATCAGAAAATCATTTTAGTAAGGTTAGATTTCTTCCCGCACGTGCGAGACTCCACTCCATACTAAACTTGTCCATATGGATGACAAGTTTTTGTAAAGCATAAAAAACAAGCAAAAAATAGGCCTCTCAGTCGCCAAGCTCCTTCGAGGTGACAAAGGGCTTTGAGGTAGGATGGGGAAGGGACAGGTGCTTCGCTCAACTCTCAACTTCCAATGCCGACCTTCGGTCGTGCATGTTCGAAGCTTCGCTTCGGCACTTTGAACTCCTCAAATTACATCATCCCTTCATCAGCAAAACTATAGTACTTGTTCATACCAAGAATAATGTGATCAAGTACATCAATATCAAGAACTTTACCAGCTCCCTTAATTTTCCTGGTTAGTTTGATATCCTGCTCGCTGGGTTTCATGTTACCTGAAGGATGATTATGCCCCAAAATAATGGCTGCCGCGTTGTTGTCCAAAGCCATTTTAAAAATCTTTTTCAGATCTACAATCGTCCCAGAGGTCCCTCCTTCACTAATGGAAACCGTTTTTAAAACATCATTGGCCCTGTTGAGCACAATCATCATAAATTGTTCATACACCTCATCGCCAATGTACATATGAAAAATCTCGAAAGCATCGCCACTGGTTTGTATCCGTTTCTTTTTTAGTGCCTCCGCCCCTCTCCTCCTCCTGCCCAACTCAAGTGCAGCAACAATACCGATCGCCTTTGCTTCGCCAATGCCTTTATATTCCGATAGTTCGTTGACACTTAAACGGGAAAGTTCAATCAAATTATTCTGAACATCATCCAATATCCGTTTGGCCAAATCAACGGCTGTTTCTTCCCTGTTTCCCGATCCCATTAGAATGGCTATCAATTCGGCGTCGCTAAGTGCAGCTTTACCTTTTAGCATTAGTTTCTCTCGTGGCCTGTCTTCCTCCGCCCAGGATTTAATTGAAGATTTTTCGGAATAAGGTTTCATCAGTAATGTTTCTTTGGCTTACGAAGGTAGGAAAAACAATGAGATGTAGGCGGAAAAAGTATAAGACATAGAGCCTTACCAATAAAATTGTTGCTTATTAAGGCAAGAAATTTCAAATGACAACCCCGCACGTGCGTATTGACGTCAAGCTAAGCAGCAATTTTTTCATATTTCTGCAT
>CAZBDF010000114.1:0-4571 GCA_964490385.1 uncultured Lentimicrobiaceae bacterium
GACCTCATAATTGGATATATCTGATGATGCATTCATTTGCAAACGAAAAAACCTCGCGGAAAATATAATTGATGAAATAGTTTTTAATTCCAGTGCTCAACACTTCAATACATTCAACTCAAAACTCGAGAACTAAACCGCAAAATTCGCAAAAGGGCAGTTAAGAATGCTAATCACCAATCACTGCTCACTAATCACTACTTCCCCCTCTACTCCCACTCTATTGTTGCCGGCGGTTTGGAACTAATATCATAAACCACGCGGTTTACCCCTTTAACTTTATTGATAATGTCGTTTGATACTTTTCCAAGAAAATCATACGGGAGTTGCGACCAGTCGGCAGTCATGCCGTCTGTAGAACCTACAGCACGCAGGGCAACCACATTTTCGTAAGTCCGCTCGTCGCCCATCACACCCACCGATTGCACTGGCAGCAACACGGTCAATGCCTGCCAAACTTCATCGTACAAGCCGTGGCTTTTCAATCCTTCAATAAAAATATAGTCCACATCCTGTAAGATTTTTATGCGGTCTTCGGAAACTTCACCGAGTATCCTGATCCCCAGGCCAGGCCCCGGAAATGGATGGCGGTGCAGGATTTCCTCTTTCAAACCAAGTTCCTTCCCTACCCTTCTCACTTCATCTTTAAACAGACTATTGAGTGGTTCCACCACTTTAAGTTTCATAAAATCGGGAAGCCCGCCCACGTTATGGTGTGACTTGATGGTTGCTGATGGCCCTTTAACCGAAATCGATTCGATTACATCAGGATAAATAGTTCCCTGGGCAAGCCACTTTACATCCTGAATGCGATGTGCTTCATCGTCGAACACTTCAATGAAGGTTTTTCCGATGGCCTTGCGCTTTTCTTCCGGATCAACCTTTCCTTTCAAAGCATCATAAAAACGTTGTGCTGAACGAACTCCTGTCACATTCAAACCCATATCCTTATATGCCTCGAGTACGGTTTCAAATTCATGTTTTCGCAGTAGTCCGTTATCTACAAATATGCAATGTAATTGCTTGCCAATGGCCTTATGCAAGAGCAATGCAGCCACTGACGAATCAACACCTCCCGACAAGCCAAGTACAACTTTGTCGGCACCCAACTTTTCCTTCAGCCAATTTATTGATGTTTCAGCAAAAGATGCCGGAGTCCAACTTTGATCGCACTTGCAAATTTCAACTACATAATTCCGTAGCAAAACCATGCCTTCGGTTGAATGATAAACTTCGGGATGAAACTGAATACCAAAAACCGGCTCATCACCCACCTGGTATCCTGCCACCTTTACATCGGAAGTGCTGGCAATAATATTGTAATTATCAGGCAAACTTAGTATGGTATCACCATGCGACATCCAAACCTGGCTGCCTTTGGTCATTCTTTTCATAAGTTGATTCTCACAGTCAATTGATACAAGATTAGCCCGGCCATACTCCCTCGTTGTTGAAGGTTCAACCTCGCCACCATTGTATTTTGCAAAATATTGTGCGCCATAACAAACACCCAGGATTGGAATATTTCTCTCAAGTATTTTATCCAGTTCTGGTGCCGGGGCATCTTTTTCCAAAGTAGAAAATGGGCTGCCCGAAAGTATCACACCTTGCACCTCGTCAAGGCCCGGAATTTTATTGAACGGATGTATTTCGCAATACACGTTGAGTTCGCGTACACGTCGTGCGATGAGTTGTGTGTATTGTGAACCAAAATCAAGGATGAGGATCATATTTTGCATGGCGCAAAAATAGCAATTCGATAAAAGCCACACATCATTGTTGAAAGATTTGTGAAATGTTTTGCTTTGCTTGTGGTGAACAAAAAAATCCTACTTTTGAAAAAGAATGAAAACTTTGCTTTATGTCTTTATTAATAAATAGCCTGCTCTTAACCCTAACAGAGTTTGATCCCGCATGTGCGAAACTGTCAGGGTTGCTCGAAAATCCACTAAATATACTTTTACTGATTCTCGGGGGAACCCTACTCTTGTTCTTTGCATATGCCTGGATTATTTCGATGAAAGAAAATGAAAAGCGTGCGGAAATTCTTATTTTACTCTTTGGGATATTGTTGATTTCCCCCTTGCTTTTACTGCTCCTCACCGAGTTTCCAAACAGGGGAATTGTGGTATGCTTAGTGGCCGGTATGTATATACTGATCCCCTTGCTCCTCTTTCTCCCACTCGATAAAAAGCATTTCAAACCGGCAGACGAACCTGCAGGCCGCATTGATGAACGTGATATTATGTTTTCGAGGGCACGCTATACCCCGGGTTCTGATCGCTATAAATCCTATTACAAAAATCATCCTGACAAAGAAACCCTGGATAATAAGTTCAGGGAAAAGCCAGGTTTGTTGCAACCTGGTTCAACTTTTTACGATCCATTGTTCTTCAATGCTGCCGATGCGAGTTTTGATACCGTTGCTGCTTTTCATTCAATTGTAGATGGAGACCCTGCCAAGCTCCAAACTATTGTCAGCCCTGATCAGGCAACAGCCTTTATAAAAAAGTGGGCCGTAAAACTTGGGGCAAAAGATGTTGGTGTAACGCTATTGAAGGATTACCACAAATATTCCGTTGTTGGCCGAGGTGATAACTACGGAAAAACTGTTGAATTAAACCACAAATTTGCTATTGCCTTTACCGTGGAAATGGACAAGGAAATAATGGACACTGCACCCCATGCCCCGGCTGTCCTTGAAACTTCACAGCAATACCTCGAATCTGGTGAAGTTGCCGTGCAGGTAGCATTAATGATCAGAAGGCTTGGTTACCCTGCCCGTGCACACATCGACGGGAAATACCAGGTTGTTTGCCCCTTGATTGCAAAAGATGCAGGTCTGGGCGAAATTGGCCGCATGGGGCTTTTAATGACCCCGCGCCAGGGCCCTCGGGTTAGGATTTCGGTCGTGACAACGGATATCCCCTTAATAATTGATCATAGCAAGAAAGATCCAACAGTAGAAGAATTTTGCAGGATTTGTAAAAAATGTGCCGAAACCTGCCCCAGCAAAGCAATTTCTTTTGATGATATGAAGGATATTAATGGGGTGAAACGCTGGCAAATTAGCCAGGAAAAATGCTTCACCTACTGGAGCCAGATTGGTACCGATTGTGGAAAATGTATGGCCGTTTGTCCCTACGCCCACCCCGACAACTTTTTTCACAACATAATCAGGTACGGAATAAGAAAGAACTTTCTTTTCAGAAAAATAGCAGTTCAGTTGGATGATTTGTTTTATGGTAAAAGGCCGAAGGCGAAAGGGACACCTGAAAAGATTAGAACTTAACCCGCAAAGCCAAAATGATATTCCTTCCTGGGGCAGAAATTCCTGAAGAGTAAGGCCTGTAGCGCTTATCAAGGATATTTTCGAAGCCCAGGTTAAGCTGGAACATTTCATTAATCTGGTACGATCCCTTTAAATTAATTGTAAACCAAGTAGGCGAATAAGGATTGCCATTGTCATCCACGGCATACATTTGTGGTTTATCGCGCTCCGATGGGGTAAGGTCCTCATAGCTTATCTGACCATTGTAATTGGCATAAGCTTCCAGCTTTAATTTACGGGCAGTATAAAACAAGGAGCTGCTTCCAAATGATGGAGGAACGTGCCGAACAGCATATCCGTCACCATCTTCGCCTTTCATATAAGTGTAGGTGGTTTTAAAAGAAAAGTGTGTATTGATGTCAGCAAAAAAGGAAGCCGTTGCACCATAGATTTGAGCTTCTCCAGTATTCACAAGTGCTTGCACCTTACTTAATTCGCTATCGTACACTATCGAATCCTGGCCGTCAACAGTAAAGTCACGTCGGACCATGGCATCAACCAGATAGGTGTAGAAAACTGTGAGGTTAAGTTCAATATTTTCGCCAAACTTCTTAATAAAACCTGCATCGATATTGTAAGCATACTCAGGCTTTAAACCTGCATTGGGAACAACTACATTGCCCGGCTCCGAATCGAAAACTTTTGCAATATCATCGAGATTGGGCGCCCTGAAACCCGAAGAAAGGTTGGCATTGATTTGCCATTGTGTGGCAGAACGGTAAACCATACCCAGGCTTCCATTCAGTGCCCCGGTATTCAGTTTGATTTCGCTATATGGAAAATCGTAAAACGTGGTATCGATAAACTTGGAATCCATATAAACATAACTATATCGTAGTCCCGCCTGTAAAGTAATTTTCTCTGAAAGGTTTGATTTAAGGCTAACATACGCAGCGGAAGTTGTGTAATCTGTACCGCCATCAGGGTAACGCGTGGCAACCGCTTGGATCTGTCCTGATGTTATATCTTTAGAAAAACCTGTTGAGTTTACATAATTATAAACACTTTCAACACCATAATAAAGGCTTGATCTCTCATTCAAATCTTTGTCAAAATCAGCATTCAAGCTCAACACATTTACCTTCTCCGTCCGGGTTCGAAGCAAGTCGCTGCCAAACTTCCTGTCATTCCTGCTTTCTTCTACATTTTGCCATGCCAACAATATTTTCGCGTTATCAAACCATTTCTTGTAACCATGCAAATCCAGTTGAACAGCATTCATCATCCATTGTTGCGGGCC
>CAZBDF010000114.1:4671-11466 GCA_964490385.1 uncultured Lentimicrobiaceae bacterium
TTTGCACCCTGCCTGAGGTCATCGAACATGCTATAACTCACGCTGGTCAAAAATCCCCAGTTTTTTCGTCCAAAATTAAAATCTATGTGGCCTGTCCTTTCGTTGTTGGCTGATGAATAACGCGCCAATGCATTACCTGAAATGTTAGAGAGGCTGTCGTTGCTCAATTTGACTTTTTTCGAGTGAAAATCCATCACCCCACCAAGGGCATCCGAACCATAAATTACTGATCCCGGCCCAAAAATCACTTCAGAACTCTCGACACTGTTGGCATCTATCATCACCACACTCTGCAGGTTTCCACTTCGATAAATGGCATTGTTCATCCGCACACCATCATTCACAAGCAAAATGCTGTTTGCCGAAAAGCCCCTGATCATTGGGCTTCCACCTCCCAATTGACTTTTTTGAATAAATACCTCATTAGAAATGCCCAGAAGGTCGGCTGAAGTTTGTGGGTTTTCGAAAGCAATTTTAGTTGCCGGGATAACGGTAATTTTATTGGGTATTTCTTCGCGGTTTTGCTCCCATTTGCTGGCCGAAATAATTACCTGGTCAAGTTGTATTGTTCGTTCAGCAAGGCCAACACTATAGCCTTGTTCCCTGAGCGAGGGAATATCAATGACCAGTACAAAATATCCGGTGTGTTGAAACATTAGGGTGTCTGTTGCAGTGAAACCACTTAGATCGGCAAGGCCATCTTGATTTGTTAATACTGATTTAGTTTGGCCCAAATTAAAAATCGCAACATTTTGTACAGGTGCAAGGCTGGTAAGGTTGTAAACACGAAGCTGCTGCCCAAAAGTAGTCAGCGACAACGTTAGGATAAAAAATAAGAATATGAGTTTAAAAAGTCGGGCCATTAGGTTTATTTAGTTTTCGATTAACACTCGCTAAGTTAAATTAAGTCAGCTTCAAAAAGCGCACAAAAATATCCATTCTTTAGTTCATTGCCACAATAAACCATTAATTTTGCATGCATATGAAGAATTTTACAAATAAGAAGATAAGGGTTTCGGCTGTTTCATATTTAAATACCCTGCCATTAATTTATGGGCTGACGCATTCAAAAATCATGCAAAAGATCAGCCTTTCACAAGATAATCCGTCTGCCTGTGCACAAAAGTTAATGGATAATGAAGTTGACCTCGGATTGATCCCCATTGCAACTTTGCCACAAATTTCGAATGCGCATATTATCAGCAACTATTGTATTGGTGCCGATGGGCCGGTAAAAACAGTATTGCTCCTTTCCAACAATCCCCTTGATGAGATCAATGTAATTTATCTTGATACCGAATCCCGTACTTCAGTAAAACTTGTGCAGGTGCTGGCTGAGAAGTTCTGGAAAAAGAAATTTCTTTGGAAATCGATGCTTGATTATAACGACAGTAATAGTGAGATAACCGGATTCGTCATGATTGGGGACAAAACTTTTACCGAAAGCCCAAAATTCAAATACAGCCTCGATCTTGCTGCAGAATGGAAAAAGTTCACCAATTTGCCTTTTGTTTTTGCCTGCTGGGTTGCCAATAAAGAACTTCCCCGGGAATTTATTCTTGAATTTGATGAGGCTATGAAGTTTGGCCTGAACAACATCGATGCATCCATTGAACTATCTAACAGTAGTTTGATCAGTAAACCCGAATTGAAGGATTATCTGGGCCACTCTATCAGTTACAATTTTGATGAGGAAAAAAAAGAAGCCATGAAACTTTTTTTGAAACTTGATAAGGATTTTTTCACTTTTTTACCACTTTAGGGGTATTGACTTCCTAAAAGCAAACCTATATTTTTGCAGACTTTATTTGCATCTAAAGATACTTATTTTTCGTGAAATTATTTAGGTGGATGTATTATTTGCCAAATCCTTATGACCCCAACCCCGCCTTGCCGGCGAGGCAGGCCCGTCCCTTCCCCTCGAGGGGAAGGGAGACCAGCCGCACAAGCGACTGTAGTAGCCGGTGCGGTGGCATCCTCCCCCTCGAGGGGGAGTTAGAGGGGGTCTATGGCAGAAGCTATATGATTGGAGTTGAAAATAGTGGCTAAACAATTACATTTTCTTGTACTAAACATTAAGTATTTATTAGCGACAATTGTTTTGGGATCAAGTTATTATATTTAGGGCGTTGATATGTTTTGACCTGCAATATTTATCCGAAAGCATTTTAGTGTACTTTTGCGCGTCCTGATCGAAATAAATACGATTTCTTTAGAAAACAAATGATATTTAGTCCACTATTTAAAACCTAACCAACAATGAAAAAAAACGTACTATTTATACTGCTGGCTTCAATTTTTACTTTCAGCGTAAGCGCTCAACAATTTGAAAATGCAAGCTTTGAGAATTGGGAAGATGCAGGGACCGTTAAGGAGGAGCCTGTTGACTGGAGTTCAATAAAAACATCGGATGGTGGCACAAATGTGAATAATGCAGCACCGGTTGTTTGGTGGCAGAGTGATGATGCCCACTCTGGTAACTATTCTGTTGAATTGAAAAATATCCCGGTTTTGGGAATAATTGCCACAGGAACGATAACCAATGGCAGGCTACATGCTTCTTTCCTGATTTCAGAATCATATGGTTTTACTGACCCGGAAGATTCACAATGGAATTCTCCACTTACCCTTAGACCTGATAGTGTAGCACTGTGGGTAAAATATTTCCCGGAAGGTAGTGATACGGCCCGCTGTGGGTTTTCTATACACACAGGCGAAGGCACCATTCCTCCCAGACCTGAAAATATTGATAGCAGAATAGCTTATGCAGAAATTAATGTTACCGAAACGATCGATACCTGGACCAGGGTTACAGCGCCATTTGAGTATTTCAATGAAAATACCCCCGAATACATCCTGGCACTCATTACTGCAGGTGCAGGATGGAACCCGATTCAAGGAAGTATGGCAAGATTTGATGATCTTGAGCTGATTTACAACCCGAGTGGTATTGGTGATAAAGCTCAATCAGGAGCTTACATTTATGCATCCGGAAATACAATTTATTTGGATAAGTTGCCACAGGATATTTTGAAGAATGCCGCTATTGATGTTCTGAACCTCAATGGCCAACTTGTATATTCAGGGCCCATAACTTCAAATACTTTAAGCCTTGATAAGGGTAAAATTACCCAGGGGCTTTATATGGTGCGTATTCATGGGGCCTCTGCTGAGGTAACAGAAAAAGTCTTCTTGAAGTAACAATTATTTGTCCATTTTATCCCGGGAAAACACTTTCTATGCAGGGCAAACTTTTATACAGAGTTCCAATATTCAGGGCGAGGCTGATCAGTCATTCACTCATTGTCTTCGCGCTGACGCTGATTTCTTTGGCGTCATTTGCGCAAGATCCTGGTATTTTTAAAGGAACTGTTTTGAATGACGAGGATAATTTTCCATTGATTGGTGCCAATATTAAAGTACAAAAGAATGTCAATTATGGTGTGGCAGCCGACAGAGATGGAAAGTTTTTGATTGAAGTCCCTCCGGGAACCTACAAGTTTATTGTTTCCTACACGGGAATGTTGTCTGATACACTAACAGAAGTCATTAACGCCGGTGATACTATCGAAAGGATAATACGGTTAAAGTTTTATACTTCTAATCTTGACGCTGTTGAAATTAAAGTTGGGCGGTTTAATCAAAGCATCGAAAAGCTGACCGTTTCCATGGAAGTGATCCAACTTCAACAGATTGAAAACAAGAATACCATCAATATCGAATCGATCCTTGATGATACACCGGGCCTGAATATTCTTGATGGAGAACCTCAAATTAGGGGTGGCAGTGGATTTACCTTTGGCGTGGGCAGCAAAGTGGGCGTTTTTATCGATGACATGCCTATCCTCTCCGGAGATGCCGGCAGGCCATACTGGGATTTTGTCCCACTCGAAAACATCAAACAAATCGAAGTAATCAAAGGAGCTGCATCAGTCCTTTCGGGTTCATCATCCCTTAGTGGGGCCATTTATATCCGCACAAAATATCCGGGCATTAAGCCCCTTACAAAAGTTCGTATTTATGGTGGTTTTTATAATACCCCAAAATACAGCTATATGAAATGGTGGGAGCAAGTCCCATACATCGGGGGAGTTAGCGTTTTGCATTCGCGAATGGTAAAAAATACCGATATTGTTATTGGTGTAAATGCAAACATCGACCACGGTTACGAAGGCGCACCTGTAACAAATCAATTTGTGGTTGATACCATTACTAACTTTAGCGAATCGCAAATGGTTGATAAAAAATTGGGCCTGAATTTTAATATCCGCCACAGGAATAAAAAAATTGAAGGCCTTAATTACGGCGTGAATGGAAACATGATGTATGAGCACTCGAAACTTATGCTTGCCTGGCTTGACGATTCGGTAGGTTTCTACAGGGCCTATCCCGGTGCAGTAATCCTCCAGGACCAGTTTATCTTTTACCTCGACCCATTTGTAAATTACTATTCAAAACTGGGCTTCAAACATAGCTTTAAAGCGAGGTATATGTACAACGACAACAATATGTCGAACAACCAGCAAGTTCAAAACTCGGTAATGTTTGCCGATTATAATTACCGCAGGGATTTTCAAACATTGAAAGGGTTCCAGTTTATAGGTGGGGTATCCACGCAATATACCATGTCTCATGCCAATATCTACACGGCATCCGGTTCAGGGGACAACACACTATTTAACTTGTCGGGATATGCTGAGATTGAGGCAAATGTTATGGAAATATTGAATTTTTCTGCAGGTTTCCGACTTGAATACAATGGATTGAATAGTGCTTCGGGCGATATGAAAACGATTTTTCGCGCTGGTGCAAATTTAAAGCTTGCACAGGAAACATACCTGAGAATGTCAATTGGACAGGGCTACCGCTATCCGACGATTGCCGAAAGATTTATAAAAATTAACCTGGGAACCTTCGGCGTGTTCGACAATCCTGACCTTATACCCGAAACAAGTTTAAATGCAGAGATTGGAGTTAAGCAGGGCTTTAAATTTCTTAATTATTACGGATACCTTGATGTTGCCCTATTCCAGCAAGACTATCAAAATACCATTGAATACCTGTTTGGTTTCTGGGATTCGACCTATACATTTGCGATAGGTGGGTTCAAATTTTTGAATACAGGTAAATCCAGGATTGTTGGGTTGGATGTTTCCGTAAATGGTCAGGCCCAACTTGCTGAAGATTTGTATATGACAACTATTTTCGGTTACAACTATATCCTGCCTAAATCGCTCGAACCGGATTATGTTTTTGCAGAAGATTTTAACCCGGGGGGCGATGTTGAATTTACTTACCGTAACACAAGTGTTAACCCTGAGGAAGATATACTGAAGTACCGGTTTTTACATTCATTAAAAGCTGATATTGAGTTCGAATACAAGGGTTTTGCGCCGGGTATTGGATTGAAATATTTCAGCAAAATTGTAAACCTCGATAAAGCAATCGAGGATTTTGAAGAAGCCACTGTAGCATCCGGGGGATCACTACAGCCCATCCAGTACATGGATTATTATTATCATCAGAACAATGGTAACTTTATTGTTGACCTAAGGCTGGGCTATTCATTTTTAGAAAAGCATAAAGTGTCAGTTACAGCCAATAACATAGCCAATCGCTGGTATTCACTGCGGCCGTTAAAAGCTGAAGCCATGCGCTCAGTTATGTTTCAGTATTCACTGACTTTATAATCCGAAGCAATTAATAATGTCGCAAACAAAAAAGCCAAAACCTGGTATTCTCCGGCCTCCTGCTGTAGGGTATTCGTTTTCGATATTATACAACCTGGTCAAAAGAAATAAAATTCCCCCCCGCTATTATTTGCGGCTACTTGCAGTTACATTAATTAACATTATCAATTTACCTTTCAGGGCTTACGAAAGGGCATTCATAAACCCAAAATACAAGCGTAAATCTATCGACATGGAACCCGTATTTATTTTGGGCCATTGGAGGAGCGGCACTACCCACCTTCACAATCTCATGTGCCAGGATCCGCAAATGGGCTATACAACGACCTATCAAAGTGTTTTTCCGGATACACTTTTTAATATTATTGGAAGGTTTATTTTCAAAAACTTTACCAGGCTTTTGATTCCAGGCCAGCGCAAAGGTGACAATGTTAAACTCAATCCTGATTTACCCCAGGAAGAAGAGTTTGCACTGGGCGATAAAACCCCAATTTGTTATTATTATTACTGGATGTTCCCTCAAAAGATTATCCAATACTACGATAGGTTTGTACGATTTCGGGGAATCCCGAAAAATGAATTAAAATCCTGGCAGGACGACTACAAACTATTGATTACAAAATCCCTTAAAAACACAAACAGGCAACGCTTTCTATCGAAAAACCCGACCAATACCGGCAGGGTGAAAGCATTACTTAAGGTGTTTCCGAATGCAAAGTTTATTTATATACATCGCAACCCGGTCGAGGTTTTTCTTTCGATGCGCAACTTTTTTGATAAGATGTTGCCCCCATTGCAAATGCAAACTATCACCCAAGAGGAATTGGATGCAAATAACTTTATTATCTATAAACATATAATGAAGGATTACCTTGAGCAAAAAAATTTTGTCCCTAAGGGTAATCTTGTTGAACTTTCGTTTGATGAGCTTGAAGAAAACCCGGAAGAGGTTTTAAAGGATATTTATAATAAATTGAACCTTCCTGGGTTTGAGGCGGCCTTACCTATGTTCAGTAAGTATTTGGAAAAAATGGGGAGCTATAAGAAAAACAAGCACTTCATTACCAAAGAGCAATTACAAAAGGTAGAGGATGAATGGGGTTTT
>CAZBDF010000115.1:0-11443 GCA_964490385.1 uncultured Lentimicrobiaceae bacterium
ATTTTGTTTGGATTCTTCTCCTTCTGCTCATTGCTAATGAAACAAATGCGCAACCATTAATTTGGGATAAGTCCTATTCATTTCCTGGAAAGAATCAAGAATTATTTACAAAATTCCTGCAAACCAACAACAGTGACCTTTATCTCGCGGGTTATGCTGAATTTGGATGGTGTGAATATTCCCCGGGCTTTATGCGCATCGATACGAACGGGGATGAAATTTGGGCAAGAAATTATGAATTTGCTAATTCGTACATGCAATTTACCCACACACTTGTACAACTTTCGGAAAACAGTTTTTTTTCCTTTTGTTTTAATCCGCTATTACCTGTCCCAATAAAATCAAATCAAGGTTACAAATGGCCGGAACTTATCAACGATTGCTGGTTGCTGAAATTAGATGGGAATGGAGATACCATTTTTACAAAGCATTTCGAAAATATCGGATGGGTTAATGATTTAATCATCGACAATGGAAAACTGCTTGCGGTGGGCAGCACCAATTACCACGAAGAGGATCCTGACACCTATTTCTCGAAAACAACCTTAATGGTTTTAGATACAAACGGGACTATGCTATTGCGGGAGGAGTTTTTGACTGACCTTGATTCAAGGGCAAACTCTATCGTTAAAAATTTGAATGGTAACTATTTGATTACTGGATGTACAACCGAAGAATTTTACTATTTTGGGTATTTTGATTCCCCTGACAAAATGTTCGTAATTGAGGTTGATACCTTGGGAAATCTACTGACCGAATATTTTTCGGATATCGAATATAGTGAAGGTAAAAAGATAATTGTTTGCGAAGATGGCAATCATGCCATTGTTGGAGATGGTTTAAATCCCACTGAAAGCACCATTGATATTACTTTATGGAAATTTGATATTGGAAACAATCTTTTACAAACAACATTTTCGGGACTTCCAAGAGCTGACAAAGCCTATAGCATTAAACAAACACCTGATGGAGGCTTTATAATTTGTGGCAGTATTGTTCCAATGTCATCAACAAATTGGAACCGTACCTTCTTTTATATGAAAACCGATTATGATGGAAATGAAGCATGGCACACAAATAATGTTGCGCCAAATAACTGTGCTTACGATGTGCTTATCAATAACAATTCAGGATATTATATTGCAGGCAAGGGCGCTGGTCACGCAAGATTGGTTAAAGCTGATTTGGAAGGCAATGGACTGATAACAACAGCAATTGAAGGACCTGATATTTCAAATGCAAATTTGTTTGAAGTTTTCCCCAACCCCGGTAAAAATAATTTTACAATCAAAAATCCCAATCCTGGTAATAAGTATAGCTTTTCCCTGCTTAATTTTTTCGGAAATAAAATTATCGATGCTGAAAGCCACAACGAAAATCTCATCATAAATACTGTAGCACTGCCGCCCGGAATATATTTCTATCAAATTTCAAATGATAATGCTGTTAGCCGAACTGGTAAATGGCTTAAAGAATAAGTTGCTAAAATTTTATTCAGTGATTGGTGGTATTTCTCTGGGTTTTATTAACCCACAGAACATATCTAATATTGTACATATTTATATAGAACGAATCTAAATTTTGTATTAAATTTGGTTTTCAACTTCTCTTGACATATCTTTACAAACCTTTATCACTCCCGTGAGTGTTAATTCAAGCAAAGGTATTGTATAACTAAATTCCCAAGGGTTATGAAGAATCGCAATGTTTTTTTTACCCTTCTTTTCACAGGCCTGATCATTTTACTCAGTGGATCAGGAAACCCAAAACAAGATCAGTACATAATTATTGGTTGGAACGACCTGGGTATGCACTGCTCGAATAAGGATTTTTCGAAAATCGTCATCCTTCCGCCTTACAACAATCTTTTTACTCATGTAATTAAGCGCGGAACCCTAACGAGCATGCCTGAAAAAATTACCGAGGGACTTACTGTTACCTACGAAGTTCCGGGCAACACCTTTTCTGTAGGGAAGACTAATTTTTGGGATTACGAAGACCAGATTTTCGGGGTGAACTTGCCTGACAATATAGGGCTTACCGGTTTGGGATTGACAGGGGAAATGCTTGCCGATATTGATCATTTTACTGCAGAAGGCGTCCCGCTAACTCCATACACCGATGCCAATCTCACGACTGAAGATCCCTACCAAATGGCACTGATGAAGGTTTTTAATAGTGAGAATATGCTTTTGGCCGAAACGCAAAATGTGATCCCGGTATCCAACGAAATTAATTGTGTGAGTTCAGGATGTCATTCCAGTGAAAATGACATTCTATTCGAACATGAACGTGAAGGTGGTTTTGACCCTACGGCAACTCCCATTTTATGCGCAAACTGCCATGGCTCAAATGCACTTGGCCTGCCGGGAAATCCCGAGTATGGTTCCTTATCATATGTGATACATGAAAAGCATGGAGATGAAACCAATGATTGCTATAAATGTCATCCGGGGCAAAATACACAATGCTTCAGGGGGGTTATGCATGAAAATGGCATGGTGTGCCAGGATTGTCATGGAAGCGTGAGCCAGGTAGCCCAATCGATAGAAAATGGCCGTGAACCCTGGCTGGAAGAACCTCAATGTGGGGCCATCGAATGTCACGGTTCCAACTACGCCGAAGAGCCTGGTTTGCTATTTCGTCAGTCGAAAGGCCATGCAGGATTGTATTGTAGCACCTGCCATGGCTCACCACATGCCATCGTTCCATCAACACTCGACCGCGACAATTATCAAAATATCACTATGCAGGGCTATGAAGGGATTTTAAACCGATGCCTTGTTTGTCATGCCTATGATCCTCTTGGAGCTGGCCCTCACGGGGTTCCATGGACAGACATTGAGGTAATCTCACTTGAAAGCTTTGATGCGCTTGAAATCTTGGATATTTATCCAAATCCGGTCCAAACTTCCGCGACAATCCCCTTTCATTTAGTCGATGCCGGGAAAGCTACATTAGAAATATTTGACAGTAATGGAAAACTTGTTAAAACGCTCCTGAATCAGCGGGTAAATCCCGGCGAATTCAGTATTGTACTGGATGCTTCAAACATCAATTCAGGTATTTATTTCTGCAAACTCACTCAAAATGGTAAAGCATCCATGAAAAAAATAGTGATCTCAAAATAACCTTTTACAAACTTTAAAATACAAACCATGAAAAAACTTCTACTTCCCGTATCCGTATTTGCCCTAATGGCAATATTTGTTTTAAGCAGTTCATCACCTCCTGATGGAGAACCAAAAAGTTCGGAGTACATTGTGATTTCGTGGAACGACCTGGGCATGCACTGTGCCAACCAGGATTTTTCAAAAGTTGTGGTGCTCCCGCCTTACAATAACCTTATTAGCCATATTATTAAAAGGGGCAACGAAACCACTTTGCCTGAAGTTGTCACCACTGGTTTTTCTGTTGATTATGAAATTCCTGGAAATACTTATTCAGTAGGCAAAACCAATTTCTGGGATTACGAAGACCAGTTGTTTGGTGTAAACCTGCCTGACAACATCGGGTTGACCGGTGCCGGTTTAACCGGGGAAATGGAAATCCACGCCAACTCATTTACCATCGAAGGAATTCCCATTACACCATTCACCGACGCGAATTTAGTAACCGAAGATCCTTTTCAACTGGCCCTGGTTTCGGCCTATGATGGATCAAATAGCTTACTGGCAAGTACACAAATTGTGATCCCGGTTTCGAACGAGATCAATTGTGTGAGTTCTGGTTGTCATTCATCAGAAGCAGATATCCTTAATGAACATGACGATGAAGGCGGATTTGACCCAAATGATACGCCCATACTCTGTGCATCCTGTCATTCATCTAATGCTTTGGGAACACCGGGTATGCCAAGGGTTCCCTCATTGTCCGAGGCTATTCACGATAAGCACGCGGATAAAACCAACGATTGTTACAAATGCCATCCTGGCTCAAATGCACAATGTCAACGTGGAGTAATGCATGCTGCCGGCATGGTTTGTCAGGATTGCCATGGGAACGTGCGCCAGGTGGCACAATCGATAAAAGATGGCCGCGAGCCCTGGCTTGAAGAACCATCCTGCGGAGCCACCAATTGTCATGGGCCACAATATGCCGAGGAGCCGGGGAAACTGTACCGCCTTTCGAAAGGGCACGGTGGATTGTATTGCAGCACCTGCCACGGTTCACCACATGCACTTGTGCCATCGACCCTCGATCGCGATAATGTTCAGAATATTGCCTTGCAAGGCTACGCCGGTGTATTAAACAATTGTGCTGTTTGTCACGGTTACATGCCCGAAGGGGCCGGTCCGCATGGATTGATGGCTCCGGAGCTAACAAGCCAGGAAATTGAACTCAATGTGGGATGGTCCGGCATATCGAGTTATATGATCCCGCTTGAAAAAGATGTTGAAGATATTTTCGGCCCCGTTGTGGATGAACTTGTTTTGCTTTCGGGTGACGGGGGCGTTTTCTGGCCCGACCAATCCATCAATACCATAAACAACTGGAATACTTCAAGTGGCTACATCGTTAAAATGCAGGCCAATGTTGCCCTGCCTTTCGATGGAATTAGAAAAGCGGAGAAGCAAATAACTGTAGCCGCCGGATGGAGTGTGATCCCTGTCTTGGCAGAATGCAATGTTTCTATTGTTGATTTATTTGCATTATATCCCACGGAGTTGGTTCTGATAAAAGAAATAGCAGGCAGCAAAGTTTACTGGTCCGAGTTTGGGATCACTTCATTGGAATATTTGGAATCGGGAAATGCTTATTACGTTTACACGCTTGGGGAAGTTACGATTGAGTTTCCAGGGTGTGATTAAGAAGGAACTGTCAGACAGTTGCCCGTTAATTTATTTGCTTGTCAGAGATTGAATTTCGCAAGCTTGTCAAATATGGAACATATAAACTGTCTGACGGTTGACTTATTTCTCAACATTAATCCGTAATATCACTTAGCACCCGCCTATACTTCCCAGGCTCCTTCTTAAACTCACTCACCGAAACACCCGTTACACTTTTAAATTGGGTTGACAAATATTGAACGCTGCTGTATCCCATCATAAAAGCGATTTCGCTCAGGGTGAGTTCACCGTATTGGATCAGTTCTTTGGCCTTTTCAATTTTTTGGTGGATGATGTATTTCTCCAGCGTAATACCCTCCTCCTTCGAAAATATAGATGAAATATATTGATAAGAAAGGTTGAATTTTTCGACCAGGTAATCCGAATTCCTAACCATTGCGTTAAAAGTTGAATGGTGCACCAGGTCGATGACAGCACTTTTTATCTGCTCAATCAGTTGCTTATCTTTATCAACCAACAATTCAAAATCCTCTTTTTCCAAAAGCCTGGAAATTGTATCAAGGTCAATTATTTCTTCATCGAAGGTAACCGTGGCTTCGCCCAACCCTATATCATCCACAGCAATATCATGCTCCTCAAGCAAGCGCCTGACGAGTTTAAGGCAACAATGGCACGACATACTTTTTATGATTAATCTTTGGGTTGTCATTTATTAAAGCTACGATAAATTGGCACACAAAAATATAAGAAATAAATTAATCCCTCTGGTATTTATTACCTTTATCAAATTGGAGTTACAAGTCGATGGCAAAAACACCCTTACTCACCCTCGTTTCCTTGTTTACCATGCCTGTGCCTGTATTGACGGCCCCTGTCGAGAGAACCTTCATCCACACCGAAGAGATGCTTGTAGGAATTGTTGAGTTTTTGTGCTTGTTGAGGGTCACATAGGTCTTTAATACCAATGTATTGAGATGCAATTCTATACGTCAGTTCACCTTGCAATACACCTAATTGGTCGGCCAGTTCCCTTATCCTGACAGTGTCGGGTTGGCTTTCTGCCAGTTCATTAACAATTTTTAATCTTACAAGTTTTATGCTTGAGGCAACAGGTTCGGATGATTGTTTGAATTGTGCTTTGATCCTTCCAAGCCCACGTACTTGCGTATTGTTAAGATTTAATTCCGTTTGAAGAAAATTGGATTGTTCCACCTGTGTGTCTGAAGAATTCCCACCAAATATGTGGAATAAAATAGTGATCCCTGCTGTAATGTTGAACATCAGTAATACTGCGATGACCCATAACAAAATCCGTTTTTGTTGCAAAAAGTTCATATTTATTCGTTTAAATATTCAAATCCGGGAATATAATAGTCGGCTTCCATAATAAATGATTGATTTGCATAGAGCATTTCAGTGTTGGTGGTGTTCGAGGGACCTTCAATAGCAAGGATATTGTTCGAAACAATGCTTCCTGTAAAGATACCGATAGCGATAATAATGCTGGCGACGGCAAAACTCCATGCCGGTCTTAGTAAAAAAGATATCTCCCATTTGGGTATATTTTTTCCTTCCAGCCTACTTAAAATCCGTGAGGCAAGAAAAGGTGAAGGCCCTTCGCTTTTCTGCTTTTCTATCAGCTGTATTATTAATTTTGTTTCTTGATAAACTTCTTTACAGGAGGCACATTCAGCGAGGTGGCTTTCTATCAATTCATGTTCACGCGAAGGGAGGTTTGCCTCCATGTATCCCCATGCTAATTTTTCAATCCGCCTGCAATCCATTGCCACTGTTTTATTCATTTTCATTAGGTATCAAAGTGTTAAAATTTGTGATCCCGAAGTGCTTTTTGCATATTTTGTTTTGCCCGGAACAACAACGACTCTACCGCTGAAACAGAATTGCCCATAACTACTGCAACCTCATTGTTACTCATTTCGTCATACTTGCTCAAAGTGAAGGCTACACGCTGACTTTGCGACAATTTCCGAAGTGCATGATTGAGCAATCTGCTGGCCTCTTCACTGTTTTCATCCTCTGCAACAGGATTGTATAAAAACTGGTGGGCCTCTCCTGACCCTTTTTTAAACAACAGCTTGTCAATATTTTGAAAGATATTTCTTGTCTTTCTTTTCTTCAGGTGGTTCAGAGATTTGTTAACGGCAATCCGGTAAACCCATGTGGATAATTGAGCCTCATTCCTAAAATCATCCAAGGATTCGATCACAGCCAGAAATACATCCTGTGTCAGGTCGTTGGCATCATCGCTGTTTTGAACAAACCCCATGCAGGTACGAAAAACCCTGTCCTGGAATTTATTGATGAACCGTGTCAAATCCTTTTCACTTAACTCCATCCCTAATTTGGTAATCAATAATTTTAATCAAAGGTAATTTAACCGCTTGAAGTTTTTAACCAAATACCTTCCTAATTTTCATTTTCCTGAGTTTTCTTACCTCTGGCCACGCCTGTTTTTTTGGCCCTTACCATTACCTCTGCACTGACCCTTGCCCTTTCTGAAACCATAACCCTGTCGTCCATTCTTAAAGTTATCACAAATATCGTCGTTGTTCTTGTCAATAAAATTTCTGCCCCGGTTATTGTTGCCCCGGGCATTAACATTGTCGCAAACGCCATTGCCATCGCCATCAACAAAATTTCTATTATTGCCCCTTCTTCCTGTACGATTGTCGCAAACACCATTACCATCGCTGTCGATGAAATTAAATCCTGGAGTTTGCTGTTTGTTTTGGTTCATGTTTTGCTTTGTCATACTGCTGTCATCAGTTTTGTTAGACGTAGTTTGAGCAACTATGCCGGTTGAGGCTAAAAAAGTTGCAATCATCATTACTGTTAAAAATAGGTTTTTCATACTTTTAATTTTTTTATGATTAATAATACTGTTTAATATCCTTTTGACAACTTGTGGTGCAAAAACTTGTGGTAGGGGTAAAAAAAATTATATCCATAAAATACAAAACACAAAAATCAACAACTTGTAGAAGCTTGTTTTTATTCCGGTCAGAAGATAAAACATATACGCTATTATTTATCAATGGGAAGGAGATTGTTATTGATATCTTTTAGCAAAAGCAACTTAATTGGCCTTTTCAGCATCTATAGTTAAAGTGAAACCCCAAACAAAAAACGGCTGATAGTGTGCACTGGTGCTGATGGATCCGAGATGCAATTTTTTGATCTTATTTCAGTTTATGATGTAAACTTTTTGTAGCCATAAATTTTTTTGCAATGAAATTACGTACTGCCTTTGTTTTAAACCTTTTACTTATTCTGCTCTTGCCATCTGTTTCGCAATCTCAAATTGCCATCGGGCAATGGCGCGACCACCTGCCATACAGCAAAACCATTAGTGTTGCTGATGCAGACAACCTGGTTTACTGCGCAACGCCTTATAGTTTGTTTTTTTTGGATAAGGCCGAAAACAGTGTGCAACGCCTGACAAAAGTGAATGGCCTGTCGGATATTGGCATCAGTACCATTGCCTATAACGAAGCCTTCGAAACCTTATTGATTGCCTATACCAATGCCAATATCGACTTGGTGAAAGGAAATACCATTGTGAATATTTCCGACATCAAAAGGAAACCCATCTTGGGAAATAAAACGATAAACAACATCATGTTTATCGATAACTTTGCCTACCTGGCATGTGGCTTTGGTATTGTGGTTTTGGATATCGAAAAAGAAGAGTTCCCTGAGCCTACCTATTTTATTGGCCCTGACGGTAGCCAGGTTAATGTGATGGATGTTGCTTTTGGGATGGACTCATTGTTTGCTGCTACAGAAGTAGGTATTTACAAAGCCGATATCAACAGCCCAAATCTCGCCGACTATTCTTCCTGGTCAGTTGATACAAGGTTGCATCCCAATTCGTTTTTTAACCAGGCCGAGTTTTTTAATGGCGACCTGATTGTAAACAACGAAAATGAAGGCTATAACAGGGATACGACATTTTTATACAATTTTTCCACCCATCAGTGGGGATATTTTCCGGGAGCAAATAATCTCAAGAAACCCAGCATTAAAACTGCCTACGACCAGCTTTTAATTACCAGCGAGGGTTCTGTTGATATTTTTAATGTTGCCCTTGAAATGACCTACAACATCTATTATCCAGGCGAGCAATATATCAAACCACAGGATGCAACCATTGATAGTGATGGGATAAAGTGGATTGCTGATTATGGCCATGGACTTATTAAAACGGAAAGTGGCTACAGCGCTGACTATATTGAACCCAACGGGCCTTATTCAGCAAGTGTGTTCGATATGTCAATGGAAGATGAATCCCTGTGGGTTGCTGCCGGTGGACGAGGTAGCAGTTGGAGTAAATTGTATAATCCCAATGGGCTGTATTCATTTGAAAATGAGTTTTGGAATTCGTACAACAGGGCAACCGGCTATACTGCATTCGATTCCATAAGCGATATGGTTTGTGTTGCTGTCGATCCCTCATCACCCAACAGGGCCTATGCAGGAAGCTGGCAGGCCGGGGTATTGGAATTTGTAGATGGCGAATTGACTAACATTTATGATACCAGCAACAGCAGCCTTCAAAATTGGCCTGCTGCAGGATGGATAGCAGTAAGTGGAGTAGCTTTCGACCGCAACAATAACCTTTGGGTAGCCAATTCTGGCGCACCTAAATTAATATCGGTAAAAGAACCCAACGGCGACTGGACTTCTTTCCAATTGGGCGCAGGGGTAAGCGGAACCGATGTTGGCAAACTGATGGTAGATTGGTATGGACAGAAATGGGTGTTGATGCGTGCCGACCATTCACTGTTGGTCTTTTCTGATAACAACACCTTCAGCGACCCTGCTGATGATCAAACCAATGTGTTGAGCAATGCTGTCGGAGATGGCGATTTGCCTGGCAATAAAGTCCTTAGTTTTGCACAGGACCTTGACGGAGAACTATGGATTGGTAGCGATGAAGGAATCGGTATCATTTATTCTCCTGAAAATGTTTTTACCGGTGGCAACTTCGATGCGCAACGCCCGCTTGTTGATGTAGGTGGTTATGTCCAGTATTTGCTCGAATCGGAAACTGTAACTGCCATTGCTGTGGATGGGGCCAACAAAAAATGGATTGGTACTGAACGGGCTGGAGTTTTTTATCTTTCCGAAGATGGCACCGAAGAGATAGAACATTTTACCGAAGAAAACAGCCCACTCTATTCCAACTCAATTATTGATATCAGTATCAGTGCCTCCGGCGAAGTGTTCTTCGGGACCGATCGTGGGATTATTTCATATAAAGGCCAGGCCACGCCACCAACACCAACCAACACTGAGGTGGTTGCATATCCAAACCCGGTTAAGGAAGGATATGAAGGCGTTATCGCCATCAAAGGCCTTGTACAAAATGCTGATGTTAAAATTACTGATATAAGCGGCGCATTGATTTACGCTACACAGGCCGAAGGGGGACAGGCAATTTGGAACGGTTACAGTTTTAATGGTAGCCGGGCACATACCGGTGTTTACCTCGTGTTTGCCACAAACGATGATGGAAGTGAATCCATTGTCACAAAAATTTTGGTGATTAACTAACCCAAGCTCAAAGCTGGGAATTTAAGCTTATCAAATGCTGCACACCACAAGGGGCATTATCATTCACACCATCAAGTATTCCGATAGCAGTATTATTGCTAAAATTTACACCGAAAAGTTTGGTCTAAGGACTTACCTTGTGCGTGGTGTAAGCGGCAAGCAAAAATCGAAAACAACAAGGAATAGCCAACTGCAACATCTTAGCCTGCTTAACCTGGTGGTTTACGAAAAGGACAACGATAAGCTTCAAAACCTCAGGGAAACTGAAACTGCCTATCAACTTTCGTCCATCCCTTTTGACGTTATTAAAGGAACCTTGGTTTTGTTTTTAAATGAAGTGCTTTATAAATCCCTGCACGAAGAAGGAAGTAACCCTGAGCTTTTTAATTACATTTTTGATTCGATTGTACAGTTTGATCAAATGAAAGGTTCCTATCAGGATTTTCACCTGCTTTTTCTTATTGGGTTAAGCAAGTACCTTGGGTTTTATCCGCGCAATAATTATTCTGACCGTAACCAATATTTTGATTTGCAAGAAGGTGTGTTTACAAGCGAAAAGCCTTTTCATAACAATTATTTGGATGTCAGCTTGTCGAAAAAACTAAACCGGGTCCTTACATTAAATCATCTCGAAGAACGCATTTTCGACAATACATCGGATAGAAATCTGTTTATGGAAAAGCTGTTGGATTTTTACCGCCTGCATATCCCGGGCTTTGGAGAGCTAAAATCCCATAAAGTTTTGCATGAGGTACTTGGATGATTATAGATTTAGTGTATCTAATTAGTGTTCGTCTATAAAGTAGATTTAATTGAGATATCCATAGCCCCGGCATTTATGCCGGGGATTGATTTGAAAGGATGAATAACCCCTGCCTTTTCGCTGACACTGCCTTCGGCAGTGTCAGCGAAAAGGCAGGGGGGTAGTATCAAATTTATTATTCTCCGGCATAAATGCCGGAGTTACGGAAAAGTACCGACTCAATGAGGAACACTAATTAGCTGGTATAGAAATGAAGCGCGTCATTTATTTTTAAAAAAATGACAACAAAACTTGTGCGTTTGGATGACTT
>CAZBDF010000116.1:0-11431 GCA_964490385.1 uncultured Lentimicrobiaceae bacterium
TTCACTGATTACTCTTCACTGTTCACTGATTACTCTTCACTGTTCACTGATTACTTTTTACTTTATCATCCTTAACAAATCATCAATAAACAAGTGCTCAATTTCGTCGCAGAATTTTTCCTCGTAACTACAAACCGACAATTTGTGTTTTCCATCGAATTTGAATTTTTTGAGGAATACACCTTCCTGTTGCATATCATCGTACAAAACCATATTTCCACTAACATCCCTAACCGTAAATGAACTGAGTGGTTTTGTAAGCCCGGTACCTAAAGCTTTGAGGTAACTTTCTTTGAGCGTCCAAAGATCGAAAAAATAATCGAGCTGGTGTTTTTTCGGCAATTCAAATAAATGCTTCACCTCCACTTCAGAAAAAAAACGACGGGCGATATTAAAATTTATTTCCCTGATTTTTTCAACATCCACACCTACATCCCATTCTGCAATTGCGCACACTACCCAATCTCCCGAATGGGAAATATTGAAATGAATGTCTTTATGGAGTTTCAGGAACGGCTTTTTGTGTTCAGTGTATTGAAAAACGATTTCTTCGTTTACTAAATCAAAAGTGCTACAAAGTGTTGCCCTCACCAGCAACTCGCCAATGATTTGTCGCTGGGCATTAAGCAGGTGCTTAAATTTTGATGCTTTCTTCGAGGATTCATCCGGAAGGTAGGCCGATACCAATCCTTTCAATTCGAGAAACCTGAGATCGTCCAATAACTTAACTACATAAATTTTCACCATATGCGCTGCGTGCTTCAATAAGGACTGGGTACTAATTGAAATTGAATACTAAAACTATCCTCATTTTATTTTATTTTATGTGTTAGCAGTTTTTATCAACAATTAAAAAAAATTAACTAATTGCAAACAAGCTCTTTATATGACCACATTGAAATATTATTCACCGAGACTTACATCCGCAACAAAATAAAGGAAAGGTGTTTTTGTAATAATGAATATTTTTGGCGGCTTTAAGATGAATTATGACATTAACAGGATTGAATACTATATCGAAACTCCGGGTTTTACTTTACCTTGTCCTTGCAAGCTTTGTGAGTTGCCAATCGCCTGTTGACAATTTTTCGCAGACGGAGGCAGCACCCGACGAAACCATAGTTTTGCCACCCCTTTCTAAACCCGAAATCCATCGCATTGATTCGCTACTTAAACGGGTATTGAAAAATTACCGTTTTAATGGAAATGCATTGGTAGCTTTAAATGGATACCCGATATTCAGGGCCAGTGGAGGCTTCAAAGATCTGCACACTGAGGATACTTTAAATTATAATACTGCCTTCCAGATAGCCTCGGTTAGCAAGACCTTTACTGCTATGGCAGTATTGATGCTCAGTGAACGGGGTAATTTTTGCCTTGACGATACCGTATGCTATTTTATTCCTGAGTTTCCTTTTACTAATGTTACTATCGAGCATTTACTGCAGCACACCTCAGGCATGCAAAATTATATGTACTATGTTGATCATCAATGGAACAAAGATGATCCACTGACGAATGAAGATGTTCTACAGCTTATCAATGACAATAAACCTAGTTTAAATTTCAGGCCTGGCAGAAAGCATGATTACAGCAATACCGGATATACTATGTTGGCACTGCTTGTCGAAAGGGTCTCTGGAATGCCCTTCCACCAGTTCCTCGAAAAAAATATTTTTATCCCGCTGCAAATGGACCATACCTTTGCATGGAACCGCGCTGCTATCGACACAATCACCAATATTGCAACAGGTTTTAGAAGGCGGGGATGGCGTTACAGGCAATTTGACCATAATCCTTTGGATGAAGTAGTGGGAGATAAAAGCGTTTACACCACTGTGGATGATTTATTAAAGTGGGACCAGGCACTTTACACCGATGTGTTGATAAGTGACTCTTTAAAGGCTGAAGCTTTTACACCAGTTAAAACCCGAAGAAACAGAACCTATAAATATGGTTATGGCTGGAGGCTAAAAGAAAAGTATGGCAAAAAAGTGGTTTACCATAATGGCTTGTGGAATGGATTCACTTCCAGCCTGACCCGTTGCGTTGACGACAGCCTGACAATCATCCTGCTGAACAACACAAATGCAGCAGTTGCATCCATTGTAGATCAAATGCATTCAGTACTCGAAAAAGAATTAAACAGTGATGAATTTATTGCAAAGAACAAGTGATCCAATAATTTGTATGGAAATTTCATCTGTTTTTAATAAAAAATTCTATTTTTGTACTTTCAGAAGATCATTATTCACAATCAAAACAATACTAATCACAAATAACCATGGACGACAAAATGAACAGCATAGTTTTGGTTCCTACAGACTTTACCGAGGTAGGAGACAATGCGATTAGCCAGGCTGCCGAAGCAGCAAAATTCCTTAATTATAAGGTTGTCATTTTACATGTGATCGATAAAACTACAAAGGCCCAATTAAAAAAGGAAAAGCTTGACGATGTAGCCATCAATGCAAAATTGGATGCCCTTGCTGCTGAACTGAAGGAAACCTATGGAATTGAAGCGGAAGGAATGGCCCGTGAAGGATCAATCTTTACAACCATCAGTGAAGTTGCACAAGATATTGGCGCCAACCTACTTTATTTAGGCACGCATGGAAAAGTTGGCATGCAACACCTTACAGGCAGCTTCGCGCTCAAGGTTGTGACCAGTTCACCTGCTCCTGTTATTGTTGTTCAGAAACGCTCGTTTAATGAGGGCTACGGACACATTGTCCTGCCAATCACCAGTGATTCGGGGCCATGGGAAAAAACCAAATGGGCAGCTCATATTGCAAAACAATTCAATTCGGAAATCCACATCTACCAGATGCCCGGGGAAAATATCGAAGAAGCTGTTAGGCAAATAACTGAGTATTTTACCAAAAACAAGATCAACTATACCATTAAAGCGGCTGACAAGAATGCTAATTTTGCCAAGCAGGTGATCGACTATGCAACATCTAACAATGCAGATTTAGTTATGATCATGACTGATCCTGATCAAAGCCTGAAACGTTACATCCTTGGTTCGTGGGACGAGCAAATCATTTTTAATGGTTCGCAAATACCTGTAATGTGTATTAATCCACGAAAATTGAACTGGCAAAAAATCGTTTCTTATTAAGCAGAAACGCAAAATATATTGGGAAGCCGGATAGTATTTCCGGCTTTTTTCACTTTCATACGATTGAAGTGAAAGTTAAATCATTCAGTAACCAAAACACTGATTAATGAACTTTGAAGGCGCTAAACAATTCATTCTGGAGAAGTTAAAGAACGACCTTAAACCTATTCTTTACTATCACGATATAAGCCATACACTGGATGTTTTCCAATCGACGGTACGCATCGCTGAACTCGAAAAAGTAAGTAGCGCCAATTTAATCCTCCTTAAAACTGCAGCAATGTACCACGATTGTGGAATGCTAACCACTTATCAGGGACACGAGGAAGCTTCATGTGTAATTGCGGCTGAATATCTGCCGCATTTTGGCTACACACCTGAAGATATAGAGCAGATCAATAAAATGATTATAGCAACAAAATTGCCCCAAAATGCTTCTACTCACCTCGAGCAAATAATTTGTGATGCAGACCTTGATTATCTTGGCAGGGACGATTTTTTTATGATTTCCCACCGTTTGAAACTTGAATGGAACCTCCAGGACTTTAATGTTACTACTTTGAAGGAATGGTATAAGTTGCAGGTGAATTTCCTGGGAAGTCATCAGTTTTTCACCCAATCAGCCAAAGAAACCCGGGATGCCGGAAAACTGAAAAACCTTAATGAGATAAAGGAAATTTGCCCTCACATGGGCAAGCAATAGTTATGGCCCTTTCCTCATCTTCACAAATTATATTTTCGAATCGAAAAACCAGTTTTTCCGCAAAACAATCCCAGCCATTAGAACCCTTCGATGAAAGACTTTTTTGAATTAATTCGCAAGCTATGGAACAACAAGCCTTTGGTTCTAATCATGTGGCTTGCAGTAATCACGCGCCTTGTAGCAGTAATTTTTGCCCGTGGCTGGGGAATGCTGGATGATCATTTTCTTGTTATCGAAGTTGCTCAATCGTGGGCAGATGGCGGCGACGAAGACCTTTGGTTGCCCTGGTCCGACGGAAATACCGGCCCAAGTGGACACAGTCTTTTTTATGCCGGGCTTCATTATCTCCTATTCAGCTTTTTTAATTGGATACACTTCACCGACCCTCAGTCGAAAATGACGGTGGTACGCCTAATCCATGCAGCATTTTCGTTGATCACAGTTTATTACGGTTACAAAATAGCAGAGAAACTTTCACACAAGGATACAGCAAAAATTGCCGGGTTATTGCTAGCCGTTATTTGGTTTATGCCTTGGTTTAGTGTACGGAACCTCGTTGAAATTGTTCCAATCCCTTTGTTGATTATCAGTACCTGGATAATCCTTAACAAGAGTGATAATCGATTGGATTGGAAAAGTTTTCTGTTTGCCGGCTTGATAGCTGGGGTCGCTTTTTCAATCAGATACCAGACTATCATTTATGCCGGTGGAATGGGATTGGCTTTGCTTTTTCAGAAGAGATACCGGCAGGGAATTATTTTTGGAGTTGGCTATTTTTTGATGGTAGGCTTAATTCAGGGAGGAATAGATTTTTACATCTGGGGCAGGCCTTTTGCCGAACTCACTGAATATTTCTTGTACAATACCGAAAATGCCGAAAACTATATTACAGGCGAATGGTACAACTATCTGGTTCTTTTGTTTGGAGTATTGATACCACCAGTGAGTATTTTTATTCTTGTGGGAACATTTAAAAACTGGCGAAAGCATTTGATTATTTTTCTTCCGAGTTTGCTGTTCTTCCTGTTTCATTCATTTTTCCCAAACAAGCAGGAAAGATTTATCTTTACAATTGTCCCTTTCATCATTATCATTGGCATTGTTGGGTGGCAACAAATTTTGGATAGCGGCGGTTTCATGTCCCGGCAAAAGAAATTCATCCGATTTTCATGGATATTCTTTTGGGTCATCAATACCATTGCTTTGATTGGCGTATCCACCATGTACTCAAAAAAAGCCCGCGCCGAAGCAATGAGCTATTTGAGCCGCTATGAAAATGTAACATCTGTACTTTTGGAGAACACAAACTCAGGCAGTTCAGACATTGTTCCTAAATTCTACCTTGACCAATGGGTAAATGTTTACGATATCAATCTGAACTTCCCTCCCGACAGTCTTCCATCAAAAGCCTTCAATGCTGAACAGGAACCGCGCTTTTTCCTCTTTTACAGGGATCAAAACCTTGATAAAAGGGTAAATGATTTGAAGCAATATTTCCCGGAGATGGTTTTTGAAACCGCCTCAGAGCCTGGTTTTGTGGATATGATTATGCACTGGCTAAATCCCAACAATCGGAACGAGACCATTTACATTTACCGGAATGGGAAGTATTTTCCTGAAAAGCATAAGAGGTAATCATTTCTGAGATCATATTCCCAATACCTGATATAGATAGTTCATTTTTGACTACTTTTGATATAGAATTTCACGTGTAACAAATTGAAGATGGAAGCTATTGAGATGATTTATTTATCAATGATGAGAGACTAAAACCCAATGTTATGTTGCATAGAAAAAAGTATAATAATAATCTGAACTTACCCCACAGTTCATCAGCAATAAATATAACATGAAAAAAAACAATATTGCACCTCGTACAAATTACCAAGCACTGATTTCTCAAATATCAGAAACCTATGTTGAAGGCAGAAATCTTGCTGTTGCTGCCATTAATGAACACATCACCAAAACATATTGGCAGGTTGGAAAACATATTGTTTTGTTTGAACAAGGAGGTGCAGCCAAGGCTGAATATGGTAGCAGGTTGATTGAGCGTATATCGAAAGATCTTAGTCTGCTTCATAGAAAAGGCTTTAGCTTGAGTAATGTAAAAAGAATGAGACAGTTGTATCTTGAATATCCAATTGGTGCGACAGTGTCGCACCAATTGAGTTGGTCACATTATGTAGAACTTCTTAAGGTAGAGGACAAATTAGAACGTAGTTTTTATGAGCAGCAAACACAAATTGAAAATTGGTCAATTAGAGAATTAAAACGCCAAAAGAAAACATCTCTATATCTTCGTCTTGCAGCTTCAAAAGATAAAGAAGGAATATTACAATTGGCAAATCAGGGGCAAATTATCGAAAAGCCAGCCGATCTCATCAGGGAGCCATTTGTTTTGGATTTTTTACAAATACCCGAACCATACCACCTTAGCGAGTCAGAACTTGAAAAACGTCTTATTGATAGTTTGGAATATTTCCTTCTAGAGTTGGGAAAAGGATTTGCTTTTATTGGCCGGCAATATAGAATCCCAATATCTAATAAAAGTTATCATGTCGATTTAGTCTTCTACCACCGTATTCTTAAATGTTTTGTGCTCATTGACTTAAAAAGGGAAGATGCCGGCTATGATGATATTGGTCAAATGAATATGTATATGGGCTATTTTGAGAATGAGGAAAACACCCAAGGTGATAATCCTCCCATCGGTATTGTCTTGGCTCGCGAAAAAGACGAACTACTTGTTAAATATGCAATGAATAATATCAGCTCTCAACTTTTTGTCTCTAAATATCAACTATATCTTCCAAACCGGGAAGAGTTGAAAGCATTGATAGAAAAACAACTTAGTAATGAAGATAGATAATACCTGGCAATAATGACAGCAGAAGAAGAAGCACAGATAAAAATAGAGTTACTCACAACTGAACTCAACGAGCATAACTACCGCTATTATATTTCATCCAATCCCGGTATTTCGGATTTTGATTTTGACATGATGTTGAAGGAATTGGAAAAACTTGAAAAGGAATTCCCCGAATTAGCTGCAGAGGATTCGCCAACGAAACGTGTTGGCGGAGATATCACTAAGGAGTTCAAACAGGTGGTTCATCAATACCCGATGATGTCACTTGGTAATACCTATTCGCAGCAGGAACTGGCTGACTTCGATACCAGGGTAAGGAAAGTAATTGAAGAAGATCTTGAATATGTTTGTGAATTGAAATATGATGGCGTTGCCATTGGCCTGAGATACGAAAATGGGAAGCTTGTACAGGCTGTAACCCGTGGCGATGGCTTGCAGGGTGATGATGTAACCACCAATATTAGAACGATTAAAAGCATTCCCCTTAAATTAAGGGGCAATGATTTCCCTGATAAATTTGAAATTCGGGGTGAGGTGATGCTGCCACATGCTTCGTTTAACAAAATGAACGAAGCCCGCGCTGCGAATGATGAAGCACTTTATGCCAACCCACGTAATGCCGCATCCGGAAGTTTAAAAATGCAGGACTCCGCGGAGGTGTCAAAACGTAAGTTGGATTGTTTTCTTTATGCGATCATGGGAGAAGGCCTTCCTTTCGACAAGCACTACGACAACATTACCGAAGCCCGCAAGTGGGGTTTAAAAATTCCGAATTACCTCGTTAAATGTAAAACCATCGATGAGGTTTTTGAGTTTATTGACTATTGGGACAAGGAAAGGGTGAACCTTCCTTTCGATATTGACGGTGTCGTAATTAAAGTAAATTCCTTCGGCCAGCAAGCGGAATTGGGTTATACGGCAAAATCCCCACGATGGGCGATTTCGTATAAATTTAAAGCTGAACGGGTTTCCACCAAATTACTTTCCATCGACTACCAGGTGGGCCGAACCGGCGCAGTTACGCCAGTTGCAAACCTTCAGCCGGTTTTATTGGCTGGCACCACAGTTAAACGGGCTTCGCTGCACAATGCCGACATCATCGCCAAATTGGATGTACGTGTGGGAGATACCGTTTTTGTGGAAAAGGGCGGTGAAATCATTCCAAAGATTATTTCTGTTGACCTGGATAAAAGACCTGCTATGGCTGAGCAGGTTGTTTTTGCTAAGAAATGTCCTGAATGCGGAACAGAACTTACCCGGCAGGAAGATGAAGTAGCTTTTTATTGCCCAAATGAAAATGGCTGTCCCCCACAAATAAAGGGAAAATTAGAACACTTTATCGGCCGGAAGGCTATGGATATAGATAGCCTGGGAGAAGGAAAAATTGAGATGCTTTTTGATAATAATCTGGTGCACAATGTGGCTGATTTGTATGATTTGAAATATGATGACCTGATTGGCCTGGAAAAAACACATCCTGCCGAAGATGGTAAAAAGGAAAAGAAAATCAGCTTTAAGGAAAAGACTGTTGAAAACATTTTAAAGGGCCTTGAAAAATCGAAAGCAGTCCCTTTCGCCAGGGTGTTATTTGCTTTGGGCATAAGGTATGTTGGGGAAACGGTAGCAAAAAAACTGACAACCCATTTTGGTAACATCGAATCACTGATAGCTGCAGATACCGAGAAGTTGATTGCCGTGGATGAAATTGGAGACAGGATTGCTGAGAGTGTGCTAAACTGGTTTAGTAAAGATGCGAATATAGAGATCATCAACAGACTGAAAAACCATCAACTTCAATTTGAAGCAGAAACAAGAGTGGAAACAGGAAATCAAAAACTAAATGGTGCTTCATTTGTTGTTAGTGGTGTATTTCAATCGTTTTCACGAGATGAGCTTAAAAAAGCCATTGAGGAAAATGGTGGAAAAAGTGTAGGATCGATTTCTGGCAAAACAGATTTTGTTGTTGCCGGAGAAAACATGGGCCCGGCCAAAAAGCAGAAAGCAGAAAAGTTGGGGGTAAAGATAATCACTGAAGAAGAGTTTATTGAGATGATAAACTAAAGAAAATTAATGGTCATTTGTTGTCATTGATGGTCATTAGTAGTCATTTGATTGTAATACAGAAAATGACGAAGAAGACTAATGACAACTTAATGACAGCTAAGCTAAATGACGTTCGAAGCATTAATGACGATAAATGACGGTGTAGCCTAATGACAAAATGAGTAAGGGATGCAAGCCCCGACTAACCAACCTTCACTTCGATTCGTTTAGCAAAGAGAGGGGATGGCAGCCCTGGTTGATTTGTTGTTGAAAGTAAATCGTTTATCTATTTATTTCGAACTAAGGTTATTATAAAATTGCCAAAAATAAACACCTAAAAACAAAATATCATGAACAAAAACATTCCGTCACACTACTTGAAAGTCAAAGAAAACCATCCTGAATACATTGCTGCTGTAGAAGCACTTGGTGAAGCTTCAAAAAATGCCGGGCCATTGGATAAAAAAACCGCACATCTGATTCAGTTGGGTGCGTCCGTTGCAAATAGAAGCGAAGGGTCAGTTCACAGCCATACAAGACGATTGCTTGAATTGGGAGTTTCTCCGGAGGAAATTCGCCATGCAATTATTTTACTCACGAATACGATAGGTTTCCCAAATGCCATGGCCGGGCTAACATGGGTGAATGATGTGATTGAAAGAAAATAAATTTTTGTTTAACTTTGTTTTTTCAAAACCACAAAGAATCGTTTAATAGCTTAACAATAAATTCTTCAATTATTATGATTACAGAAACACAAATGCGAAATCAAATTTTCAGGCAGATTCAAAATATCCCTTTAAGCAATTTGAGAGAGCTGAGTGAATATGTAGAAAATTTGGTTAAGAAGAAAACAAATATCAATAAAGATAAACTAATCAAGTTTGCAGGTATTATTGATAAAGAAGAATTGCTATTAATGCAACTGGCCATCGAACAAGGGTGTGAAAAAATAGATCACAATGAATGGTAGGCTTATTTTAGACACAAACATTGTAATAGCCTTTTTCAGAAATGAGGAAGAGGTTGTGAGAAATATTTTGTGGGCAGAAGAAATATTTATCCCTTCAATTGTTGCAGGTGAACTTTATTATGGTGCTTATAATTCCGGTAAACCGCAGCAAAACATTCTAAAATTTGTTGAATTCTGCAGTTTAACACAAAATCTCAATTGCGACCTGAATACTGCAAAACATTATGGACAAGTAAAGAAGCAATTAAAGGATCGTGGAGCACCAATTCCCGAAAATGATATTTGGATTATTGCGTTAGCACTTCAGCATCAAATTCCTTTGGTTAGTAGGGATAAACACTTTAACAATATTGATGGACTGGAATTGGTAGGATGGTAAGTTTAAATTAACACCTTAAAAAAAACCTAACAGGTTTTAAAAACCTGTTAGGTTTATCAATACTATAACAAGCCTGATTTTTCTTACCTCTGCTTAATACTCCCTGCACCACTAACCCGGCTATCAACCTTTGGATCGCCCTGGTAGCGGATGGAAGCTGCCCCTGAAATACGCGCTGTTAAAACATCAGTACAATGGATTTTAGCATCCCCTGCCCCACTGATTTCAATATTGTATTCGCCCACAACAAAATCATAGGCATCAAGTTCCGAAGCACCTGAATTATCAATTGAACAATAATCGGCTTTGCCGATCAATTCAATTTCAGAAGCCCCAGAGAAATCACACTCTAATTTATCAGCTTCTAACTCCAGGGTAATTTCTGAAGCCCCGCTCCCATCAATGGTAAGATCGTCGAACTTAAGTTTCCCTTTTGATTTCACTTCAACGGCACCAGAAAGGTCAAGCTTTTCAAGATCTTTAATTGTAATGTAAAGGTTCATTTCTTTTGAATTGCGGATATTTTCCTTGGTATCAATCACTAAAGTTCCGCCACGCACTTCCGTCCGGATTAAATCCATTAGGTTTTCGTCGGCTTCAATCACCAAACCTTCGCTACTACCTTGCGAAAGATACACCTCGAATGCACCACCAATTTTAATGGCATCAAAAGAGGATACATCACGTGTTTCTTTTACTACTTTCCCGTTTCCATCGACACCGTCCATAAACATACAAGATGTTGATGCCAGGGTAATAAGCCCGAATATAAGGCTTAATGCTACTAATGATAATTTTTTTGTCATGACTGAAATTTGTTATTTGTTAGTATTAAAATTGAATTATTTCTGATTTTTATCTGTGATACACTTCACCAGAACCCGATGCAGAAACATCCACACTTAATGGTTCACCTTTATAAGTCAGGTCTCCGGATCCACTGAGCTTTGCTTTAAGCCTGCCGGCAACAGACACAATAATATCACCGGAACCAGATGCTGTGGCCTCAACATCACCGGCAGTAAGGCTATACAAATTTACATCGCCGGAAGCACTCTGGCTGACAAATAATTTATCGGCACTGCCCTTAAGTTTTACATCGCCTGATCCATTGATCCTGATATGACATTCGCTCAGGCGTAAATCTTCCGCTTCAAAGTCACCTGAACCAGCAACATGCAAATCAAAACTTCCCTGTACCCCCGAGACTTCCACATCACCTGAACCATTAATGCTGGTCTCGAGGTTCTTCACATCAAGTTCCAACTCTACATCTCCTGAGCCATTAATCTGTATCTCGAAATCCATTCCGGTGATGGCATTTTCACTTTCAATAT
>CAZBDF010000117.1:0-9946 GCA_964490385.1 uncultured Lentimicrobiaceae bacterium
TAGTTAATAGACGTTTCAATGTGCTACGCACGATTGAAAGTCAGGGCTTTGACATTGAAACGTGCAGAGCACTTTCAATCGTCATAGTATGTTTGATATGACACCAGTTTTGAGTAAAAGTCAAACCATGACTTTTACTCACAAACAAACCTTCCATTATACTGCCTTCCCCCCGAACTTAGTTGAAGTAAATAAATACCGGGAATCAAGACTTGTGTGTTTAGCGAAATCGTCTTTTTGCTTGTGGAATTAAATTCCTTCACCAATATTTTTCTACCACTTTTATCAAAGATCTGAAGCTTTGCATCCGCAGCTACTTCTTTGGGAAGCCGAATGTTTAACTGCTCCCTACATGGATTTGGAAAAATATCTAAATTGTTTTCTGAGTTTTGGATTTCATCAACACCAACATAAGGGTCATCAAAGTACTCCAGCACCCTACCAAAAAGTGTTTCCCGCTCACTGTTGCTGCTCATGCTTTCAATTCCCCAGGGTAGAAAAACTGACTTATAATTTCCTGAAAAGCGAACGCCGCAAATATAGTTGGTGTTCGCGTAATAAAAAACTGGTGTCCCTTCTCTTGCAGTTTCAATCACTGAGGCCGAATAAGTAGAATTGTTGCCCTCACCTCCATAAAGGTAAAACTGCATACCATCGCCAATGGTGTCGTTATCGATGCCTTCAATTTTCAATTGGCCGGGATAGGTGTTTTCGATGTGGTTGACTTTCAGATAATCTGTAAACAATTCGGTATTGCCACAGTAGTCGCCGGCATTTTGGCTCGACAATAAAATATTTCCTCCATCATCGAGATACTGCATTATGAAATCCTGTTCTTCTGGAGGAAGGATATTGCTATTCGCATTGGAAATCCCTGTAAACCAAATCACTTTTTGAAATTGATTAAGGAAACCCTCATTTAACGGTGACAGCGTTAAGTTCCTGAAATAGTATTTTTCGTCCAGATTATTGAGCGCATCAATGTAGTAGGTCATCGACTGGCTTTTATTCCGCTGGGGATGTTCTTCATCATCAATCAGCAAAATTTCCGGGCTTCCGGTGTAAACAGGGAATTGTTCTTTCCCAATATTTTCATTCCCCTCAAAATAGATAAACTCTAGTATGGCCTCGCTATAGCCAACATTTTCTGCCACCACAATTCTAAAGGGATTTCCTGTGTTCGCCACCACTTCATCCGGGTTGATGGATGAAATTTGAAAAACACTATCAACCACAGTAACTTTTTCATCAGTGCACCGCAATATTATCTTTGCACTTTGAAGCTGTCGCTGATATGCATTCCTGAATCCACACACCAGGTCAACTTCCTCTCCCGGTTCCAGCAGTTCATTGCCATTTTCATCCTCAATTGCAAACGATAACAGGTTAATCGCCGAAAATTCCCTGGCATATTGTGAAAGCATGTAAGCAATGTCATAATAATCGCCGTCGCCATTGGTGAGCAGGCTAACTCCCCAATTTTCGGTCTTGTGAAAAAATACAAAAGTTTTCAACCCGCTCAAACCACCTGTGTGACCCCAAAAATCATAATTAAAATCGTAAGCCATAAACAAACCAATATTTTGGTTAGGGAAAATATGGCCACGTGTCATGGTATCAAGGGTGGCTTCGGCAATGATTTGTTTCCCCTCGAAGTTTCCATGATTTACCATTGTTTTCAGGAAATTGGCCATCTGCTGGTTGCTGGTCCGTAAAAAGCCTGCCGGAAGCGTGGCATTGCTGATATGTCCCAGTGGGATAAACGAAGCACCATTAAATTCGTAGGGCCTTGCTAGTAAACTGGTGTCGAGGTCTGCCATGTGAAAGGAACTGTGGTTCATATCCATCGGCACAAGCAAGCTGTCTTTGCAATACTGATTGAAGGGAATCCCTGAAATCACTTCAGTCAGGTATCCAGCCAGTGTAGCACCCACATTGCTGTAAAACCAGCCGTTTCCAGGTGCATAATTCGAAAAGTGGGAAGTTGAATAGTGCTGGCCCCCAGGCACAAAAAAATCCTCCAGAAAATCGTGCAGGTTGCCGGGCCAGTCGTAACCTTCAACCATCACGCTGCTGATTACACTCCAGGGTTCGGTGATACCGGAAGTGTGGGTCATAAGCATCCGAAAGGTAATTGCGACATTCGGAAACTGTGGATGGACCACCTCAAAAGGCAGATAGTCGTTGATGTTGTCGTCCAGTCCAAACAAACCTTTATCGTACAATTGCATCAATGCTAAGCCTGTGAACATCTTTGAAACTGAGTAGGTGAGGAACAAAGTTGAGTCAGTCACTTCCATCCCGGTTTCGCGGTTGGCCAGGCCAGCTTCTTTTGTCCATACAATTTCATTGCCCACCACCACTGACGCAGCCAGCCCGGAAATGTGTTTTGCCTCCATTTGAGAGGCGATAAACCCATCAAGAAATTCAAGCGTGATGTTTGAGTTGGATCCCAGGGGCTTGATGCCAAACCTTGTGTTGTCGGGTGCTTGTGCCTGAACTACTCCGGTTATCATCAGGCAAACTGTGATACAAAAAATCAATGTTGTCCTTTTCATGTTTTCTATTTATTTAAGGGATGAAAGCCCCGGGGAACGAGGGGATAGCAGCCCTGGTTTAGCAATATTCCTCCTTATCAATCAAGTTAAGTTTTTATATTTAAGATTGATGAACAGTGATTTAAGATTTTTGATTTGACAGAATTTCCAACACCTTAAATCAAAAATCGACAATCACCAATCGGAAATCAACTTTTGTGTTAGTGGCTTCGTGGCAAAAAAAATTAAAGGGTTTAAAGCCCTGAACGAAGTGATGGGATGGAAACCCTGATTTACTATATGCACACAAAGATGAATTCATCTTATATTACCAGCAAAACTATTCGATGGATTTGCAACATAAATCTACAAAAGCACTTATAAAATCGGTGAGATATCCTTATCGATTAAAATCTGGATACTACCGATTAAAACCCGGGTTTGGTCGATTGCTTAAATGACGAAAACACTAATTCTATATCTTTGTAAAAAATGCAGTTTGAAGAGAACAAACAAAATATCTACGCTACTTATCCATGTAATTTCGTGGCTTGCCCTCTACGCCCTGTTCTGTTTTGTTAACTCCATCAATACAAACTACAGTTTCATTTTTTGGCTCGACAACATTTATTACTCCTTCCTGGTAAATGTGGCCACTGCTTATTTTGTGGTTTATTTTCTTTTCCCCCGGTTTTTATACCGGAAGAAATTTATCAGCTTTGTGCTGCTGTTCCTTCCCACCCTGGTGGTTTCGATATTCGTAACACGCCTCATTTATTTCTACATCGTACTTCCTTTAAAATGGCCGGATGCTTTAGCCAATACAACATTCTTTGGGTTCTCTTACCTCAATGGTTTTTCGTCCCAGTTCGTGATTATTGGTTTGCTGTCCATAGTTGAACTTACCCGGAAATGGGTGCGTGAGCAAAGCGAAAAAAACAAACTAAAAACCGAAAACCTGGCCAATGAATTGAAATTGCTGAAATCGCAGCTCAGCCCACATTTTTTATTCAACACCCTCAACAATATCGACTCGTTGATTTATAAAGATCAAAAAAGGGCTTCGGGGGCAGTGGTAAAACTCAGCGAATTGCTGCGTTATATGTTGTATGATGCGAACCTTAACAGGGTAAAATTGAAGGACGAAATTGATTTTATCAACAGTATCCTTGAATTGCAAAAACTCAGGTTGATTGATGAAAAGGATGTTTCTTTTATTATTGACGGGAACCTGGAAAATCAGTTTATCGCACCTATGTTATTAACACCGTTTATCGAAAACATGTTCAAGCATGGCTCATTAAAGGGGAACTCTCCCTTGTTTCAAATTTCCATCAAAGTGGAAGGTCAGAAATTGAAGTTGTATTGCAAAAATCATATCCGTGATAGCAGGAATATGGATGAACGATCAGGTATCGGGCTTCAGAATGTTTTAAAACGGCTGGGGATGTTGTATGGTGGAAATGGGTTTAAATTGAAAATAGTTGATGAACAGAAAGAATTTGAGGTCTTTTTAGAGCTGCAACTCGACCAACTAAAAAAATTTGAATTATGACAAAGGTATTGAAATATATTGCCGTTGATGACGAGCCGCTGGCTATCAGTAAAATTGATGAGTTTGCAGGGCAGGTGCCATTTCTTGAAAAAGTTGCTGATTTCAATTCAGGCATTGATGCCATTGCATTTTTGAAACGGGCTGAGGTTGATCTGGTTTTTATGGATATAAATATGGAGGGTTTGGACGGTCTGCAAACCATCGAACTGATGAACCCACGGCCACAAGTGATCATCTCAACGGCCTACTCGCAGCATGCCCTGCGTGGTTTCGACCTGGATGTGTGCGATTACCTGCTTAAACCTTTTTCCTTCGAAAGGTTTGTAAAAGCCGTTAGCCGGGCCTGGGAAAAGCATTGTGCAGGGCAGGCAAATGAACCACCAACCATGAAACCTGTTCCCGACAAGGACTATATTTTCCTGCGTACAAGCAACAAAATTCAACGGGTCTTATTGCAAAACATCCGTTTTATAAAAGGGCTGAGCGATTACCTGGAAGTGAATTGTGGCGAAGAGCGGATATTGGTGCTGATGAGTTTTGAGGAAATCAGTAAATTGCTGCCATCAAAAGATTTCATCCGGGTGCACCGTTCTTTCATCATCAATATGCAGCATATCGACAGCGTAGAACGAAATCATGTGCAAGTTGGCAACCAGAGCATCCCTATCAGCCAAAGCTATCGACAGGCTTTTTTTCAGTTCGTGAAACAGTAGTCAGGCAATGGGTTGAGTTCTAAATTTCTTTGTGTCTCCGTGTCTCTGTGCTTGTTAATTATTTTACCACAAATTCACACTAAGAATCCAAAATAAACGCGACACTCTCAATTACGAACGAACTTTCCAAATTCATTTGATAATAGTAATCAGGTCAGGAATTCTGAAATTTAGCAGTATATCAATATGACAATATAACAATTGCATCCATAATTATTGAGACATTGTGATTTAGAATTGAGAATCGTCCAAAATTACTGGGTTCTCATTTTGAAATTCTCTTGAGTTTGACAGCTAAATCGTCTATCTTACTACAAACCAATGATATATAAAATCACGGTTTGCACTACACCTCTTATCGGGTGAGTGGAGAGTTGAAGGGTATGTTCCTCTTATGGCCTGTCTCGTATCATCCTTTTTATCATTTAGTTACAAATATTTGTTTATCGCTTCCTTTGGTATCAGGTCAGGGAGGTTCCTGATCCGAAGTGCTTTCATTATCTTGTGTGCATTTTCCGGTGTTTTCGAGGTCAGGTAGTATTCTTTTTTGTCTTGCCTTAAAAGGCTCACCTGCATTTTCATCAGGCCTTTCCTGATTTGATTTTCAGTTAGTGGGGCCTGTTTTTGCCTTAGGCGAAGTTGCAGGTGGTTAAGCAGTGTAAAAGAGATGTAGCAAAGGGCAAGGTGGCCCAATATCCTTTTTTCTGTCCAGTGGTACATTGGGCGGGTTTCCAAGAATGTTTTGAAGCTTCGGAAGGATTGCTCTATTTTGTAGAGTTGTTTGTAAGCATCCAGGATTTGAGGTACCGAAAGGTTTTTATTGTTGGTGGCAACGCTCAAAAAACCATCGAAGCGCTCACTGTTGCTAATTTTATCTTGATCAAAGATGTATGTGTTTTCCCCTTGTTTTTTCAGAAAATGGATTTTCGCCTTTTTTTCTAATTGGCTGGGGTTTTGCATTAGCTTTTTTGCTTTCTCTATTTTTTCTTCGCGCTGTGCTTTGTCCCTTGCCGCCCTTTTCTTGCTGTATGTAGTGATGAGCTTCTTGTTTTTGTAAGTGGTGATGTAGTATTTTATTTCTATCCCCTGTATTCCGAACACTATGATAGTTTTACCAATTTTACCGTCCTTGCCAAAGCCTTTTTCGCGAAAGCCATCTTCCTTGTCGCTATCAAAATAGAATGTAGTCACATCATAAAATACAACATCAAGTTTTTGGTTAAATAAATCCCGCCCCTTTTGGTAAATCATATGCTTGAGTTGTTCCTGGCTCTCGTATAAATGATCAAGGGTGCGATAAACCTGGTGCAGCTCAATTTTGGAAAGCCCAAGGTAATCATCCTGATTTTTGTAGTTGGCCAGCTTGCTTACCGGATCATGGAACCTTTCGCAAATTAGCAGGCACACACTATCAGTTAAGTTATACCCTACCCCGCTATTGATTGCCCGTCTTTGCAAAAACCTATCAAGTGAATATTCTTTCAGTAATTTTCGGACGACCAATGGGAAACCATAATAATACCGGCCATTTTCTTTAGCTGTTTGGATTCCAAATCCTCCAGCGTACCCCCACCAAGTTCATACAAAACCTGCCCCATCTTTTTGAGGGATTCTGGTGAATAGTCCCGCGCCTTGCCCAAATTGTATAGGGTGCGGTGCCGGTTCTTGCCATCGGCATCCCGGTAACTCTCAACCAACAGCAGGTAGGTCACCGAATTCTTGGTCTCTTTCCTGATAAAGGCCATCGTGCTGAAAATTTTTTATTTACGAACCTCGCGCGCCTCTATTTTAAACATGATTGTGCTAAAAAGTTGTAAAAATAGGCCTTCCGAAGAATATACGCAAACGGCTTTCGCACTACACTTTTGGGAGAATGAATTTTTTTTCAAGTGTTTATAGGGGTTTCAGGACGCCTAGATGCCGGCAGGTGTCAAACTCAGGAGATAATCGGGTAGGGAGATATCCTGTGGTAAGGGTTAATGGGGAAGTGGAGTTGCCAGTGGAGTGAAATCTCCAAATAAGACAAGCACTTAACTATAGTTAGAGACGACTTCACATTCATCTATATAAGAATTCTTTTGTATTTTTGCTTAAAATCAAATCAATTTCAGTTATGGAACAAGTTGCTAAACCATTAACTAATCTTCAATTAGAATTGCTTAAAGTTTTCTCTTATGATTTAAGTGATAAAGAACTGCTCGATATCAAAGGAATGCTTACAAAGCATTTTTCTTCCAGGTTAAAAAAAAAGACTACTGAAATATGGAAGGACAAAGGTTATAGTCAGGCAGATATGCTTAATTGGCTAAACGATGAAAAACAATAAGCCTCAAATTGTTTTAGACACCAATGTATTATTGGTTTCAATTTCACCATTGTCTCAATTCCATTGGATTTTTGAGGAGTTGGTTGCAGGATCCTTCGATATATTCATCTCCAATGAAATCCTTACAGAATATGAAGAAATCATAGCCAGTCGTTATGATAAAGAAGTTGTGAAAGATTTATTTGGAGTTCTGCTTTCATTACCGAATGTATATAAAGTTGTACCCTATTTTCGGTGGAAATTAATTGAAAACGATCCTGATGATGATAAATTCGTGGATTGTGCCCTATCAGCCAATGCTTTTTGAATTGTAACAAACGACAAACATTTTAATGTTTTAAAGAACATTGATTTTCCAAAAATTTCGGTGTATAGTGTAGATGATCTCCAGCAAATCTTGAAAGAAACAGACACATCCAATAATTAGAAATTACAGAACCTGACACAATTAAAGTTCCGACACTATTTCGCAATTAATATCTTCTGCATTTCGAGATAATCACCCCGTGAAACCCTCAGCAAATATATCCCATCTTCAAAATCATTCACGGGTATTGTAATTTTACCATCAGCGTATTCACGTGAGAAAACTACCTTCCCACTGACATCGCTCAACTGAACATTGCAAGATGAGTTTGCATCCCTCAGCTCAATGTTTAGAAATTCGTTAGCCGGATTTGGGAACAAGCGTGTTATCAATTTGGGCGAGGAATTGTTTTTATCATCAAGCCCGGTATAAATATCAAATAGTGGAAGGTAATCCACAAATCCTAATGACGGATCATCGGGCTGATGAAAAATATGCGACTCTACAACTTCGGGATCCATGGTACCCCAGTAATTATTCTCAGCCATGATGTCATTGGGCGTATTGTTATAAAAATCGTAAATTTCGCCTTCATTTCCATTATCAAAAAATTGATTTAAACCCAGGTTAACATCATTTTCCAACTCACCAAAATTTGGTGCTGCTGTTCCCTGAATTGTAATCCCCCACAAATTTCCTGTAATTTTATTCCCACTTACGATAGATTGATTGCTTTCGTTCCCGAAAAAATTAATTCCACTTCCGCCCAGCATTGGATCGCCTTGGGTATCGTTGTCTTCAATCACATTGTTTCGTATTATTGATCCTATGCCATTCCCGTATTGGGTAATCCCATAACGGTTTTGGATGATGCCGTTGCCTTCAATGCGGCACTTTAATTCGCCACCTGCAAGTGTAGTAATAGCAATGCCTCCAACCTGTTCGTATCCCGCATTACCTATAATATCACAACCAACAATACGTATGCTATCAGTACCGGACGTTCCCAAATTGATTTGTGGCATGTTGGTATTTGAACTCACATTTCCAAAAAGGTAACAATCGGTAATTTGAGGCGAAGAGTTAGCGTTGGCTCCTGAAAGAACTGCCGGGCCGGCATTTTCCATAAATTCGCAATAAGTGATGGTGGGATGGCTGTGATACAGGTCGATGGTGCCTGTGCAATAATCCTGGTTGAAATCATTGAACATACAGTTCAAAAATTCCACATATGATTCAACAAGCTTTATCCCACCTGCATTATTAAAGTGCACCTTTTCTAAAAACGAGCCCGTGGAATTCTCAAACCTGAACCCGGTAAAATAATTGTTTCCCGGCCCCTGGCCTTTAAAGGTTACCACATCCTGCAAGCTAAGTTCTGTAAAAAGGATACCGTTAAAGGTGATCAAAACTTCAGGGTGACAAATAACCATGGTTTCGGTATAAAATGAAATAGTGTCTAATGTCAGAATGTTCAGGTCTTCTAAAATTTCATAATCATCGTCGCCATTAAGAATAATTACGCCGTTTGAGTTTGCCACCAGGTCATCCATCGTCCAGTTTACACCCATGCCTGGTGTTGAGTATTGTGCATTGATTGCTGAGAACACACACATCAGGATAACGAAAAGGGTTGATTTTTTCATGATTGTTAATTTTTGAAGTTCAATACAAAAGTACTTTTTACAAAGATAAGCGAAACACAAAAGCGATGGTAATAGTGAATTGATAAATAGGAATAGATTCCTAAGTCCTCGAAGGATTGGGCTTCATGCTAAACTTGTCCGTATGGATGACAAGTATTGTAACATATTGACTACAAATGATAAAACAGATTTCTCAGTCGCTCCGCTCCATCGAAAAGACAAGGTTACAAATTAGTTGGGGGGAGAGGAACATCGGGCGCGGAGCACCCGATGTTCCTCTCCCCATACCACTCCCGTAAGAAACTCTGTCTTTTCGACCGCAGGGAGAAATCTATTGTGTAAATAACAACATAGAATTTTATGAATTTACGAAATGTAATAGCGGAGACGAAACCGCGGCAGGGATTGGAGTGGTAGCTTGCTGAAAAGGCGGTAGATTTTTTTGTTGGCCCTGCTTCGCCATAGCTACGCGGAGGCAGGGCAGTCGGAGCCTGACGTCCGCGTGCGCCGAAGCTTTAGCGGAGGAGCAAGGAAGGCCACGCACTGCTTACAAAAAAACAGCCGGCTTGAGGCAACTACAAACGGAAAGCCTGCCTTGCCGGACAGGCAGGCCCGGTTGCCGCCCAAAAAAGTAAAATTACAAAACCAATAATTTTAATTCACCTGACTTCCTTTCGCTTTTATTACTTTTGCGCTATCAGCAAAATTGTAACCAATCAGGGAAAAACGTTATGAGTGAACTCATTAAGCATGAATGTGGCATTGCCTTGCTAAGATTGCGAAAGCCATTGGAATATTACCTTGGGAAATACGGGACGAGCTTTTACGCGCTCAACAAAATGCACCTGATGATGCAAAAGCA
>CAZBDF010000117.1:10046-11376 GCA_964490385.1 uncultured Lentimicrobiaceae bacterium
GTGCATTACCAAAAGTATAAAAAGCAGGGCCTGGTGAAGCGCGAAATTTCGGACAAAATTGCTGAAGACCTCAACATACAACAAATTTTGATCAACGCAGCCAAGCGCTGGGATGGTGGCTATGCCATTGCCGGAATGCTGGGCCATGGCGATGCTTTTGTAATGCGTGACCCATCAGGGATCAGACCGGTATTTTATTATTATGATGATGAAATTGCCGTGGCAGCTTCTGAAAGGCCTGTTATACAAACGACCTTTAATGTAAGAGCGGATGATGTGAAGGAATTAAAGCCGGGATATGTCCTGATCATCAAAAAAGATGGCAGCATTGAAGATGTGAATTTTACACCAGTGCTGGAAAGAAAAGCCTGTTCCTTCGAGCGGATTTATTTTTCGCGGGGTACCGACAAAGATATTTACCAGGAAAGGAAAAACCTGGGTAAATTGCTTGTTCCTGCTATCCTGACTTCCATCAACCATGACCTCCAAAATACTGTTTTTTCGTATATTCCAAATACTGCCGCCGTGGCTTACAAGGGTTTGATTGAAGAATTGAACAGCTTTTGCAACCGTGTTAAATCCGACAGGATTATTGAATTAGGCCAAGATATTACACCGGAAAAGCTGGAGGAGATCCTATCACTGTCGCCCCGCGTAGAGGACATTGCAGTGAAGGATATTAAATTACGGACTTTCATTACCAAAGACACCGGAAGGAACGATTTGGTGGGGCACGTTTATGATATTACTTATGGAGTTGTCCGCGATGGAGTGGATAACCTGCTGGTAATTGACGATTCGATTGTACGCGGAACCACTTTAAAGCAAAGCATCATCCGTATCCTCGACAGGCTGAAACCAAGAAAGATTGTGATTGCGTCATCAGCGCCACAAATCAGGTATCCTGATTGCTACGGGATTGACATGGCCAAACTGAGCGATTTTGTTGCTTTTAAGGCCGTCATTGATCTCTTACACGAAACCAGGCAGGAACATGTTATTAACGAAGTATATAAAAAATCGAAGGCCCAGGAAGGTTTGCCCAAGGAAGAGATTGTGAATTATGTAAAAGAAATTTATAAACCTTTCACGGCACAGCAAATTTCGGATAAGATTGCAGAAATTGTAACGCCACCTGAGGTTGATACAAAAGTCGAGATCATCTACCAAACCATCGAAGACCTGCACGCAGCTATTCCTCACCATACCGGCGACTGGTACTTTACCGGCAATTATCCAACACCGGGAGGCAACAAAGTGGTCAACCAGTCATTTATCAATTATGTTGAAAAGAAGGATGTGAGGGCTTATTAAAGGCAGTGCCTAAAGT
>CAZBDF010000118.1:0-11369 GCA_964490385.1 uncultured Lentimicrobiaceae bacterium
TTACGAAGTAGATCCCGGTTTCAATTTCTGAAACGTTTAAGTTTATTTGATTCCTGGTATCAGGCCAACCCTGGCAGGATCTGATTTCCCAACAATAAATTTTGAAGGGACAAGCCTCTCATTTTCCAATTGGGCGTAGGTATAATAACCGGTATTGTGATCCTGGATAATTGTGTAACCGTCGTTGTCGTGCATTCAGTTATTATTACCCATTTCCTGGTTTGATTAATACATACTTAATTCACCAGCATTTTACCGGTTTGTGTTTTGCCATCAACTGTAACATTGTAGAGGTAAACCCCCGTTTTCAATGAGGACACATCAAGGGTAAGGACGTGATTGCCCCGGGAAAGTTTTGTCTGGGCTCCATTCCAGATTACTTGCCCAAGCAGGTTGGATATGTTGTAACTAACCACAGATGAGTTTTCAAGATACAAACTCATCCTTGTTACATCACTGCAAGGATTCGGAAAGTTATTGGATAACTGATGCGAAGCCGTTTGTGGTTTTTCTACACCAGTGGTAAAAGCAAGATCAGCATCGCTTAACACATAGTTATCAATATAGAAAAATTGCACGGGGTCGAGGAGTTCTTCGGTGTTGATTTCCTGATAAGCAAAAGGTATGGTATAAGTTCCGTCGCCATGGTCAAAAACATATTTTGATCCACATGCCATGTAGGCATTCCACATGGCATTCGTCAGGAAGGTAACATTGGCGTTTTGGGAATAAGTATTGTTTATTACATCATAACCAATGCAAAAAATATCAGGGCTGATGTTATCGCCAATATCGGGAATATCAGTATCGATCCATGAGAAGAATAATTTTGAGCCATCCATTGTGGACGCTACATAGGGCCTGTTATCTTCTGAAGACGGGTCGCCTCCGGTCCATGGGAAATCACCACGGAAGGTTTTTACAGTGCAGAGTGTATCACCAATCCAGCTTTCACCACCATCAGGTGAGTAAATATGTGTCATTGCAACACAGCCTTCGCATCCGGCATTTCCGCCGTATGCCGAGAAAATACTCCATTCCTGGCTTCCGACACCTACATCAAATAACAGGTGCGGGTTACCCGAATGGTCAACAGTCAAGCCAAATTCAAAACCTGTAGTAAAGGGAATATCTTCCCTTTCAGGAACTGGGACTTCAAACATCTCAGCAATAATTTCATCAGTAAGGAAATTTAAAATGGTCTGTATTCCGTCTTCTCCACCGAGTTGAACATTGAAAGGCCCATCCCAGCTTTCGCCACCATCCATAGTTTTGTATAAAATAGGGTAATAGCATCCATCGGAATTGTCATCATTTTCGCCATTGTTGCTCAAGTATCCAATGTAACCAATCATGCCATCAGGCGAGAACGCGATCTTTTCATCGGCCACGCTGGCAATTACCCCGGCAATGCTTTCACCACCGGCAGGCATTTCCACAATCTCGCGCTCCATTTCAAATTCGTTTGTTTCAGGATTGAAATAACCCTTAGTAACAATCATGTTGTCGGAATAAACCAACTCAACTCTTGAAGCCTCAATGGCTACTGCGAGGCCCTGGCTGGTGATGGTGTAGGAGTCAGGGACTTCTTGCATGAATTGGCCTTCACTGGTCAGGTTGTGCTGGCTTGGGCCCGAAGAGTTCGCGAACATTTGTGTTCCGTAAGCATATCCTCCCCAGGTACCACTACCGGTACTACCATCAAGTGTGGGGGCAAAGTAGCCGAATGCCGCATTTGCAGGATCTGTATTTCCGGCAGGATTATAGATTCCTCCCTGAGGGTACCGGGCATTAAAACCATCAATTAGTGTAGGGTCGTAAACCTGGATGTTGTTTGTAAAGGTTACACCCCCATCGGTTGAATAATCGTACGCAACATATCCACTTCCGGGTGAAGCGGGCATCCTATGAGTGAAGCACACGGAATTGATGTTGTTGTCGGCCCATAGGTACTGCCGCACACCTAACATGCTAAAACCGTTGGCAGCGCCACCTATTTGGCGAACGATAATGCTTCTGCTGTTGTCGCTTTGCGCCGGAGCTTTTGGTGGTGCATAATGTACTTGGTTTGTGTTTTGCACGGCCGGTTCTGAAAAGCTCCTGTCGGGCATTGAGGCCTGCTTAAGGTTTTGTTTGTAGTTCAATGATTGTTGGCCGACGACCAATCCTGCTGCACATAAAAATGCAATGAAAAGTAATGTTTTCTTCATGATACAATTGTTTTAATATAGAATAGATCGATTTTGGTTTGAGCAAAAGTACTAAATAAAGATCCACCATTTAACCATGCTGATAAATCTACGAGAATTGACAATGATAGTATTCATAGATAAGCCCTGATCCATCTGCATCCCGAAAATTAGCAGGATGGCAGACGAACCGGGACAGAGCTTAAAAATATACTTACCTAACTTTTACTCAATTACAAGTTTCTTTGTAATTACCTTATCATGAGAGAGTATTTTTACAAAGTAGATTCCTGGTTCAAATACCGAGTTATTGATGTCGATATCCTGGCCAAAGTCATTGTACCTGGGTTTCCCAGGTGGCTCCGGAATCTCGCGTAAACATCACAAAACGTCCAAGGAAACCTCAGCATGGGACTCCAATAATCCAACCTGCATTTTCATCAATAAAATGAATATCAGTTATTGCCCAGTCAGTTGCTGCTTTGGCAGGTAGTGTTCCAGGGTCGGTTTCTGAAGAAAAACAATCCCGGTTTCCTCCCCCGTCAGTTGTTTTTAAAAATGTTCTTCTTCATCTGTTTGTTTTTAATTGAACATTTGTCTATTTTGATAAACCTTCACTTCAGCTTTTTGCTATTTATTCTATTAAGAATTTTTATTAGCGCACTGTTTTGTGACTCCAAAAATTGGCTTCCGTGTTTTATAGCTATGTCCTCCTTGTTCTTCTCAATCCTACTACTTTTTGAAGGATTAGATTCAGAGTTCTTATTGTTTTTTTGATTCATCGTTCTTTTTTAACAGTATCTGAAATAACAATGATTTTTTGCAAATTACCTACTTATTAAAAGCCGTTTTGTCTGCGCTTTATCATCTGTTATTATGGTAACAAAATACAATCCGGGTTCCAAATCGCTGGTATTATATGAATAATGTTGTGTGCCTTCCACCAGTGTAGCTTTTTCATTAATCACACCTACTTGCTTTCCATAAACATCATAAACAAAAATTTGAGTATCTGTTTCAGTTGCCTGGTCAAACATAATATTTACCAATCCATTTGAAGGATTAGGGAAGATGTTAAAATTTTTGACCGGCTGAACCTCACCTAATCCCACAGTACCATCTTCATCCAGATCCATGGTAGCAGCATTCAAAACTTCACGGGATCCAATCTCGGTACCGTAATATGCCAAAAAGCCAATCATGCTTATCTTCGATTCGTTAAAATTATCAGGTAGGGTATATGTTATTGTTTCTGAATACGATTCTGAGGCGAACACCTCGGCAGGAACAATTCCACTATTGCCAAATGCGCCTGAAGGCACAGCCCTAAGCACATGATTATGCACAAAACCCACAACCGGATTTCCTGCGCCATAGTAGGGATGCCCCGGTACATTATTGTAACCATTCTTTTGATCCCATCCCTCTCCTTCACCAACAAGGCTATCTTCAACTATCATCGTAACGAACCTCATATCACCGGCTGCTACATCCACAAAATCGGCAGTTAAAGTCATGGTAATCTCCCTGGTGACAGGATCATAGCCGTGCCACATTGATACTTCAACAGGTGTGTACATAGAAAAGTGATCTTCAACAACATCTATCCATTCCCAATCAAACCTAAATTCCCATTCATCTCCATTTCTAAGCGTTCTATCTATCATTGCACTTGGGTAATAAGGTGTATTAAATCCACTGGCAATTCCATCATCAAATTCCATAGCATCGCCATCGTGTATCGAAACCATTACCACATCATCCGGGTATAAATCATGAATCTGATCCATAACAACCGGCCCATTGATGCATGACGAACACCAGGTACCTGTAAATTCTTCAAGCAATACTGTTCTTACAGCGCCTGTTGTTGCTGATATTATATTATGACACAGCTGGTCGTTGTCGGGATTTTGATCATCAAAGCTTCCATTCAGGTTTTCGGCCCAAACACATACATCGTATGCATTGCCACCACTTGAAATAGTCCATGGTATATCATGTGTGAAGTTATAAGTCCCGCCATTAGGTGATATTTGTGCATTAATTGTGGTGCTTTGAGGAATTCCACCATCAACAGTATATATGAGGTCAAAAGATGTAATTTGTTCGCTTCCTTGATTACTAATTACACCGGTAATTGTATGATCCCCAATGAGAAGTGTGGTATTATTTTCAGGTACGAAGCTCTCTAAAGCAAGATCGTATTGATTGCCTTGCCAATAAAAAGTGTAAACTTCATCATTCATTTCCCAGGCAGTTTGCGGCTCAACAGTAATGTTTGGGCTTTCCGGATATTGAACACCAACTGTTCCATCGGCATTCTCACATCCAATGGTACCACTTCCGCCACTAAAGTCACTTCTGCTGAATACCACATCAAAATTGCCGACTTCATATAGTCGAATGGCTATATAAAAATAATAGTCTGTCCCTATAGGAGTGCAAGCCCATTGTACTACATGAACACGGGCAGGTGCTTCACCATAGGTATGTACCTTTATATAATCATCAATAAGATATTGGCTATTAATATACTCTAACTCCAGGTCATCCCAAAAAGTGTATATGGCATTATTTGGGCCATTGGGGTCGGGAATTGATGTATTATCCGGGAAACTTTCTGTAGCCTCACTATCAAAAGTGATATAGCCATTGTCGCTGGCATAAAATCCGGTAACAGGATTACCATAAAAATTAAAAGCAAAAGGTAATGTTTGCCATTCTGACAGAACATCGTTTACGTGTGTTGGTATAATTTCTGTACCTGCAGCTCCATCATTATACGGAAAAGCTGTGCCTACACTATAAACCATTTCGTAATTCTGCGCATTTGTGCTAATCAAAAGCAGCATGAATAAAGATGTAAAAAAAAATTTCATTTGTGTTAATTTTTAATTTGTGTTAATTTTTAATTTGTTTTTATTTAATCATTTGAAAAAAACAAAAGTACAGCGAGCGTTATCGGGAAAACAAATTATGCAATACCCCAAGAATAGTACAAGAAGAAAATCGGCATGGGACAAATATAGGACATGAACTCTCTATGGATTAAGGTTCAATGATTTATGATTATAGTAAAAGGTGGAATAATAGAAGTGTTTGTCATTAGCATTGGCAATTTTTCATCGCTCAGTCCTTCAGAGACTGTGTGAAAGCAATGAAAAACATGAATTGCGAGCCTGTCTCAAACATCGCTTTGTGCCCTCTGTGTATGCTCTGTTTCCTCGGTGGTAAAATTAATGAGCTAAACCACTGAGAAATTAAAGAAGCCGCAGAGAAAACAGAGACAGATAAATGTATTTTTTTTAGCAATTACAGCTTTTTGAGACAAGTCCGTTTACGTTTATATGTTCAATGTTGAATCGGGCTTTAGACCAAAATGTTTATATTGAGGGCTAAAGCCCGAACTACCTCGACTCTTCTAAACCCTGGCATAAATACCAGGGCAATTCAAAAGCCTATTTTGACACACCCTGTTAATACCTGGGACTTTGGAAGCCCTACTATTTACTTTTATTGACGGGCTAATTCGTCTTTGCAAGAATCACTATAGGGAGCTAAGAACAGAGGTGATGCTTTCGTCTTGGTTGGTAATGCCCAGTTTTTTTCTAAGCCGGGTGCGGGCTTTGCCAATGGCTTCGGTGCTTTGGCCGGTAATACTGGACACTTCTTTGGTGGTCATGTTCATTAATAGGAAGGCACACAATCTTTTTTCGTTATTGGTAAGTTCGGGGAAGTAATTGGCAAGTTTTTGATAAAATTCGCTATTTACCTTATTAAACCGCATTTCAAACTCTTCCCATACTTTTGCGTCCTGGTCGTATTCAAGATCGCGAATGGCATGATCGATAACATCATGGTTTTCTTTTTTCAGTCGGGGTTTTTGTTTTTTAAGGTAGGAGATCAGGCTTAGCTTCTTTTCGTTCAATCGGATCATATTCAGCACAAAAGAAGTGAGCTCACGTTCTTTGCCTTCGAGTTCGTTTTGCAGGACTTTGCGTTCCAGTTTTTCTTTGATAATCTTAAATTTCTGTTTTCTAAACAATTGAAAAAGGAAGGCTATGAAAATCAGTAACAAGGCAAGAGCAAAATACAGGATGAATTTTTGTTTCTGCTGATCCCACATTTTTTGTTTGACCAATTGGTCGTTTTTAAATTGTAACTCAAGCCTTGCGAGTTCCTGAAAATTTTGTTTGGCTCGGAGGATGTCATCAAGTTTGTGTTGCTCCTCGAGGTATTTAATTGCCAGGTCGCTTTCGCCCAATTTTTTGTAACAATAGTACAATCCCCAGTTACCATTCCTTTCTATCGATGTCAAATTGAATTTTTCTCCAAGGCTATCAGCAATAGCAAAATAGCTAATTGCTTTCTTATAATCATTTATATTCAAATTAGCTTCACCAAGGTGAAGCAGAACCAGGGCATACTTATTTTTTTCGTTTAAGGAATCAAATGCATACGTTAATTGGGTGTATAGTTTTATCGATTCCTCGAAATTATCATTTTGTTTTTCGATGTTAGCCAGGTTTAGGAGGTTAGTGGCGTAATAGTTCCAATTCCCGATTTTTTCATTAATACGCATTGCTTGCTTGTAATAGACTTGTGCTGTGTCGAATATTTTCTGTTTTTGATAAATAAGTGCAATATTGTTGAGGTCGCGGGCTATTCCTATGCTGTCGTTAATCTCGATGGAGATGTCGAGGGATCTTTGTAAATATTCCTTCGATTTATCCACATCGTTGCCTTTAAACATTAAGCCAATGCGTGATAAAATATAAGATTTCTTTTTTAGCTTGTTGTTTTTCTCGTAGTAGGTCAAAGCTAAGGTTAAATAATGGTAAGCCTGGTCAAAATCATCAAGATCGAAATATAACAGGCCAATCTCCTCATTAACCATCGCCTGGAAGCCGGGATCATTAAATTCGTGCAACAATTGCAAAGATTCTGAAATAAATTGCAAGGCAATGTCATACTGGTAATCCTTGCGCAGCAATCGAATTTTTTGACTGGCCGATTCGGCTATGCCTTTTTCGTAACCCAGTGCCAGTGCAAGATTAAACAAACTGTCGGCTTGTTTTGCTGTTTCAGTATCAGTATTTTCCTGCTCCGAAATCAGAGCGTTAAGGCTGTCGATTTGCCGGGTAGTAATTTGTGCTTTCGAGAGGTCAAATTTATTTTCTGAGCACGCGACCACGAATGCCACAAGGATCAGAACCATGGGCAAGCCCTTGAAAAGGAGATAAATATTTGCCAAAAATTGTTTCATAAATTACCCGCCAAATTTATGAATAATTCTGAAACAAAAAAGCCCCGATTCATCCCGACAAATCAGTGGGACGAACCAGGGCAAACACAAATTACTGCACTAAAGTTTATTAGGATTACAGCAGTATTTTTTGTGGAAAATATCATCTGCCTAAGTCAGTGTAAGTTTTTCCACAAAAAATGTAGTAGAACTAGTTTATTCGATCACGAGTTTTCTGGTAATTACATTATTATTTGAGAATACTTTCACAAAGTAGATTCCAGATTCAAATACTGAAATATCTAAGTCTGTTTCTCTCCCCAATTTTTTTTGCTCAAAAACTATTTGTCCTGAAATATTGACTAATTGGATTTTTTCGACCTCATTTTCAGTATAGACATGAACAATGTCTGTTGCTGGATTTGGGTACAGCCTTATTATTTTATCTTCTGAACTCTCATTTTTTACATCAACAGTTCCCAAGTCAAGTTTAAACAGGCCTCCATAACCTACAGCCCAGGCATGATTTATATCGGTTGCTGATAAGCGAAAAAAACATCCATCGGTTCCAAAATCATTGATTACCTGGGTTTCCCAAGTGGCTCCGGCATCTTGCGTAAACATCACAAAATGCCCAAAGGCACTTCAACATGGCCCTCCAATAATCCAACCTACATTTTCATCAATAAAATGAATATCAAGCACTGCCCAATCGATAGCTGATTCGGGTGGTAATATTCCAGGGTCATTTGCTGAAGATAAAGATTCCCAGTTTACACCCCCGTCCATTGTTTTCAAAAATACTCTATCGTCTCCTGCTGCAAAGCCCAGCTGCTCATCAAGGAAATAAACGTCATTGATACCACCAACACCTGAGGCATTTAACTGATCGACCCATGTATATCCGCCGTCTTCAGTTTTTGCAACATGTCCTCCTGCCCGGCTACATCGCCAGCCTACATTTTCATCAAGAAAAAATAAGTTCATGAGTTTTTTACTGGTTATATAAATTTCCGTCCAGGTTTCCCCCTGATCATCCGTTCTGTAGAGGTAGCTGTTAGGGTATTTCTCACTCCAGGCCCAGCCAACTGTTTGATTCAAAAAATACACGCCTTTAAAATACCTTAGATCCTGCTCCAACTTTATTTCCCAATTTTCTCCACCATCTGTCGATTTAAAGATACGTCCGTATTCTTGTGTATAATTTAATCCGGTGGCAATTAATGTTGTACTATCCTCAAAGAGATGAAAATTTCCAACTTTCCCACCAGATCCCATATCAATATTCAAATAGATCCATGATTGAGCACCATTAATTGTTCTGTATAGCTTAGTTTCATTGGCTATTACATATCCATTCAATTCATCATAAAAATGAACTCTGTTTAGACTGCTGCCCGGAGGCCCTGTTATTTCCTGCCAGTTGGTTTGCGAAAAACCATAATTGGCAAAAAGAATTAAAATAAGTGTTTTGAAAATGATTTTTTTCATCTGTTTAATTTTAAATTAATACAAAGTTTGCTTTGATAGATATTCACTTTATTTTCCATAGCGATGCGAGCTTATTGCATTGTTTGCGAAAATCGGCAAATAATTTGCCACTTTTCAAGAAAGAAGATTGACCCGGCTCGCTTGTTGGCCAGCTGGCGAATAAGCGAGCCGAGTCAATCTTGTTGATTACTTAAACTATTCAATAACAACTCGTTTTGAAATCATTCCTTTTTCAGTTTCCAGTTGGATAAAATATAATCCAGCCAGATAATTAGCTGTATTCAATGTGTAGGTTTTGCTATCTGTTTTTCCAGCAAAAACAAGTTGACCAACTTGATTGTAAATCGTGATGGAGCGAATATCCATGCTGGCCGAAATATTAAGGCGGTCAGTGGCCGGATTTGGAAATACATTAATTCTATTCTCATCAACTATATTTTCAAGGCCTGTAACGAACATGCTCTCGGATCCCTGTAAAATTTCCTTTGTAGTATTATCTTGGATAAAGACAATAAGTTCAATGTTTTGCATTGCATAGCTTGCAGGAATGGTAAAATCGAGAACCACTGATTGCATTAGGTTTCCTGCAAAATCTAGACTAGTGCCATTTGCATTAGGAATCATATCGCGGCAAACAAAATTTACTTCCGTTTGATTTTGCCAAAATTCAGGAATATGCGATTCCGTTAAGGCAACCTGCAATACAAGGTCGTTGCTCAGCCATGGATATTCTTCAATCATTTCAGCATCAACAGAAATCTGGTAGTTTTCGCCACCGTTGTTTTTATAAGTGGCTACAATCTCAAACAAGGCAGGCTTAGCAATTTGTTGCTCGTAAACCGGCAAATAGGTAGGATACATACTTTGCGTAGCATTTCCACCCACAATAGCATTTACGCCATCGAACTGTGCTGTTGGGAAACCGGGAACATCATAATAATCGATACGTGCATCTGTTTCGGTGGTCTCGAAGCTGTCGCCACTATGATATTCGATAACGCCAACCGATAAGCCTTCGGCGTGCATTTCGTCAACAGCCATGGCAGCACCCGGGCAATTTACACACCAGGTTCCGGTAGCAATTTCAATAATAAGCAAATCGCGCTCCACACCACCATCAATAGTAGCTTCAACGAGACCTGCACCAGCAGAAACACCTTCGATGGTGAAATTGGTAGCGTTGGCACCATCCATATCATAAGGGGTAATTGTGTCCGTAGCCCATGCTGGGCAGTATATATGGCTTCCATCTGTTTCGATACAGGTCTGGTCTGCTCTATTTGCCTGGGAATTCCATACAATATCCCACATGGCTTTGGGGCCATCTATCGGGGTCTTGTTTACATTGTCAGCACATTCGGCCTTATCTATTTTTGATATCGCCTGGTAACGATTTGCCATGTTCTGAGCCATTGTTGTTCCCAAAATGAGTAAGCTTAATAAGAGTAAATTAATTCTGCTCATAGGGTAAAAATTTAAAATTATTTTGGGTTTTAAATATAAAACTGAATATAGTTTGCTAGTGACAACTGTGTGTTGAATTCAGAAACCAAAAGTAAAGGGTGGAAGCCATGGAATAAAATTTTACCATAAGCCAAAAATGGTACAATGCAAAAAACAGCATAGGACAATTATGGGACATAGCAGTACAGATTGCAATTAATCAGCACTTTACAAAATTTGAGATTTGTCTTAGAAAATGCTAAAGCGAACCTATAATTGTTGCAATACTTTCGTCCTGGTTGGTAATACCCAGTTTTTTTCTGAGGCGGGTGCGGGTTTTTCCGATGGCTTCGGTACTTTGACCGGCAATGTTGGGAGTTTCTTTTGTATTCATATTCATTAGAAGGAACACACACAAGCTTTTTTCGTTAAGGGTAAGGTCGGGGAAATGGTTGGTGAGTTTTGGTAAAACTCACTATTTACTTTGTTGAACCTCATCTCGAACTCTTCCTATATTTGTACACCCTGTCATATTCAAGGTCGCGAATAGCTGTATCGATCACATCGAGGTTCTGTTTTTTTTTAATATAGGCTTTTGTCGTCGGGCAAAGACAATAATTCCGCAATAAACTGCAATGCAATATCATACTGGTAATCCTTGCGCAGCAATCGAATTTTTTGGCTGGCCGCTTCGGCTATGCCTTTTTCGTAACCCATTGCCAGCGAAAGTTTAAACAAACTGTCGGCTTGCTTTAAAGTTTCAACAGCAGCATTTTTCTGCTCCGAAATCAGAGCGTTAAGGCTGTCGATTTGCCGGGTAGTAACTTGTGCTTTCGAGGGGTCAAATTTATTTTCTGAGCACGCAACCACGAACACCACAAGGATCAAAACCATGGGCAAGCCCTTGAAAAGGAGATAAACAGTTGATAAAAATTGCTTCATAAATTATCCGCCAAATTTATGAATATTTCCAAAACAAAAAACCCCGATCCGCAAAT
>CAZBDF010000119.1:0-1919 GCA_964490385.1 uncultured Lentimicrobiaceae bacterium
GCATCCCATTTGATTTCTTCGGTAGTGCACCAGCCTACACCTTGTATAAAGCCACCTTCAACCTGGCCAATATCAATTTTCCGGTTGATCGAATCGCCAACATCCTGAACTATAAAGGTCTTCAGGATTTCATGATGCCCAGTTAGCGTATCCAATAAAACCTGCGAAACAGCCATGCCGTATGCAAAATAATGAAATGGTTTGCCACGCCCTTTCTCCTTGTCGTAATGAATATCGGGCGTTTTATAAAAACCTGTCGCACTCAAACTAATCTGATTTAAATAGGCTTGATCAACAAGATCATTGAATAAAAGTTTTCCGTTGGGCAATTGTGGGTGAAATACAAATCCATGAGAAAAGTTTATTGTCCCCCCGTTTTCAGAACTTGCAATTCCATACTTTTCGTAAATGAACTGACTGAGGCGGTTTTTAATTTTTTCGATAGCATTTTTTACTGCCATTCCATTTAGGTCGCTGCCCGATGATGCCGCAGTTGCCGAAGTGTTGGGTACTTTTGAAGTATCTGTAGCCGAAACTTTAATGCGATCTTTTGAAATGCCTAATTCCAAGGCTGCAATATCGAGCATTTTGGTGTGCAATCCCTGACCCATTTCGGTGCCTCCATGGTTGATCAATACCGTTCCATCTTTGTAAATATTTACCAAAGCGCCGGCCTGGTTAAGGAAAGAAGTGGTAAATGAAATACCAAATTTCACTGGTGTGAGGGCAAGGCCTTTTTTGTAGAATTTGTTTTGGCTGTTAAAGCTATCAGTTTGTTTTCTAAGTTTATGATAAGTTGAATTCTCAATCAGCTTATCAAAAAGTAAATTGAGCCTGTTTTGTTTTATAAATTGCCCATAGTGGGTGATATTATTTATTTTCTCCCCATAAAAATTCAACTTTCTAATATCAGCAGCATCCTTTTTCAACTGTCTTGCAATACGGTCGATTACAGTTTCGATAACTGCCATGCCCTGCGGCCCACCAAATCCACGGAATGCTGTATTTGATGGGATATTGGTTTTCCAGATTTTTCCAATTACCCTAAGGTTTGGGATGTAATAGGCATTGTCGATATGGAACATTGCCCGCTCGATGATGGCCATTGAAAGGTCGTTGGCTATTCCACCATTAGCATTCAGTTCAACATCCAGTGCGGTAATTTTGCCTTCATCTGTAAATGAGGCTTGATAAGTTGATAGGAAAGGATGCCGTTTGCCGGTGATGATCTGGTCATCGTCCCTGAAGAGGTGAATTTTTACCGGGCATCCTGTTGATTTTGCCAGCAAAGCCGACCAAGCCGCTACATGATTACCCTGGGTTTCCTTGCCACCAAAAGCACCACCCATTCGTTTCACCTCCACTGTTACTTCATTGCTGTTAATTCCAAGTACTTCAGTTACTATTGCCTGGGTTTCGGATGGATGCTGGGTAGAGCTGTAAACTTTCATTTCATCGCCTTCCTGCGGGATACAAAGGCATGATTGTGTTTCGAGATACCAGTGTTCCTGGGCGCCGGTCTTCAGTTGTCCTGAAATTTTTAATTCAGAGTTTTTTAAAACTTCATCAACTTTACCAGTTTCAATTTTACTGGGTGTATTTAAGCGTTCGCCCTTTTCGATGGCAGTCTCAATATCCAGGATAGAGGGGAGGGGTTCAAATTCAATTTCAATCAATCTTTCAGCCTCAGTGGCAATTTTCTCGTCCAATGCGGCAATCAGGAAAATAGCCTGTCCCTGACATTCTACCTTTCCATCAGCCAGGCAAACTTCATCATGAACAACCGGTCCCACCTGGTTTATGCCGGGAATATCTGAAGATGAAAGTATTGCTTTTACACCCTCGAGTTGTTTAGCATTTTCGATGTCAAAAGACTTAATCAGGGCATGGGCATGTGGACTATAAACAACCCGGCCATG
>CAZBDF010000119.1:2019-11362 GCA_964490385.1 uncultured Lentimicrobiaceae bacterium
ACCTTATACCTTCTCACAGGTTTCACTCCAGAATTTAAATAAAAGGTTTTTAGCCATTAACATACGTGCATCTGCCGAAGCCCGTGCATCAGAGATAGGCTGAAACTCATCTTCAAATAATTCAGTGGCTTTTTCAATAGTTTGTTTATTCCATTTTTTATTCAATAAAAAATCCTGGATTTTGCCTACACGTAAGGGTCGGTCAGCCATACCTCCATAAACGATATCTATTTTATTTACTGTCTGGTCATCTTTTAATGAAAGCCTGAAACAAGCTGACACCGTTGAAATATCCAGGTCTTTGCGTTTTGAAATTTTGAAACAGCGGATGGTTTCGTCTTTGCGCGGCTTAAAAATCATGACCAGGGCAAGGACTTCATCGGGTTGTACATCAGTTTTCCGGTAAGCTGTTATAAAATCCTCAACCAACATTTCTCTTTGCTTATTGTTACCAAGCAAGCGAACCTGGGCATCCAGCGCAATGAGCAAGGGGAGAGTGTCGCCAATGGGGGAGGCCGACATAACATTTCCCCCAATCGTAGCCATATTCCTAATTTGAAGCGATCCGAATACTTTTAATAGGTCAGCCAATGCAGGCAAACGGACGCTGCAATATTCGCGTACATCCTCAAGTGAAGTGCCCGATCCAAGTACAATTCTAAATTGATCTTCAACAATAAAATTTAGTTCGTCAAGTCCCGAGATATCGATAATGTTGCTGAGTAAAATATTCTTTTTGGTTTGTAAAAGTGCTGCATCAGTTCCGCCACAAACAAACATAGCCTCAGGGTTTTGCTTGCGCAGACTTAAAGTGTCAATTACAGTGAATGGTTTCAGATAGTGTTGTATTGCTGTTTTAATTTCAATTGCTTCAGTCGATTCATTTAACTTCATTAATTGCTGCAATACGTGCTGTTTATTTTGTACAAACTGATCCTGGTCATCTGAATTACATACCTCCAGGGCTGCATCAATGATTGGCCTGTATCCGGTACACCGGCATAAATTCCCAACCAGTGCATCTTCTACAACTTCCCTTATTGGTGATTTGTGGGTTTTATACAATGCAAATAGAGACATCACAATTCCGGGTGTACAGAAGCCGCATTGACTGCCATCGTGGTTAACGAGGGCTTTTTGAACCGGATGAAGCTGAAGCTCACCACCAATATTTTGTGCGAGATTTTCCACAGTGATCAGTTGTTTTCCATGGATCATGGGCAGAAACACCAGGCAAGAGTCGATGGCTTTGTAGGATAAATCACCCCTGCCATCATATTCAACAATCACCACAGTGCAGGCTCCGCAGTCTCCTTCGGCACAACCTTCTTTTACCCCTTTATGATCAGGAAGATAACGCAAATAATTTAACACCGTAGTGGTTGGCGGTAAAGAATCTGAAAAATGAATTTCCTTAAGTTTATCGTCAAGAATGAATTTAATACTATTTCGCATATTTTTTTTGACTTACTAATGTAGAGGAACAAATGTAGTATTTCTTTTAAAATGCAAAGCGTGAATGTGAGAATGAGGCAATGATAAAATGCTTGAATGTTGAGCGCAGCGAAATCCCGCCACTGCGGGAATAAAATGATGAAATGTAATTTGTTTCTTGGGTAATGACATTATTTTCTCTATTTCCCCTATCAACTTATCAATGTCAATAAGTTAAGCGTTTTATTTCCGATTGATGATTGATGAATGCTGCTTTTTGATTTTTTGTTAGGTGATAGTCAAGGACATCTGAAATCAAAAATCGTTAATCGACAATCATAAATTCACTTCTTTATCTTAACTTATTGGCATTGATCAACTTATTGCCAACCTCTATACCTTATACACCAATACCTTCCTCTCCTTCCCTCCCTAAGCATTGTGGTAGGGTTCATTCTTCAGGATGGTCATTGCACGATAGAATTGCTCCGCAAAAATCAAACGGATGATTTGATGTGAAAAAGTCATTCTGGAAAGCGAAATTTTGTGGTCAGCCCTACGGTATATTTCTTCGGAAAAACCATAAGCACCGCCAATAACAAAAATAAGCTGTTTTGCTCCTGTATTCATTCGTTTTTGCACAAAACCGGCAAATCCAACAGAATCAAAATCTTTTCCCTTTTCGTCTAATAAAACAACAGTGTCTTGGTTTTTAAGGGTTTTCAGGATAAGCTCCCCTTCAAGGGCTTTAAATTCGAGGGGCAATAAGTTTTTAGTTTTTTTTAAGCCATCAATAGTTTGTTCCTCGATGGTAAGATAATGCGAAATCCTTTTTTTATACAGCTTAAATCCTTCATCAATATATCGTTCCCTGGTTTTGCCTACCATCAAAAGTTTAACTTTCATAGTTCTCAGTATTTTTCACGCACAAAATTAAGATAATGATTGAATGCGAGAATGATTGAATGTGGCAATGATGCAATGCGAGAATGATTGAATGAGAGAATGATTAAATGCGGCAATGTGGCAATGAAGCAATGCGAGAATGAGAGGATGATTGAATGAATGAATGATAAAATGAATGAATGATAAAATGATTAAATGAGGCAATGTAGTAATTCGAGAATGATTGGATGATTGAATGAGAGAATGATTTTTCCCTTATAAACCTTATGCACCCTATTTCCACTATTTCCCCTTTCCCCCCTTTTTCCAGTTAATCGGTAATCGAAAAACAGTAATCGTCAGCTTCATTATACCTTTTACGTTTTACCTTCTTCATTTCTGGCATAAAGTCTGTTACGAAAACATCATTAAATTGATGGAAGAAAATCTGATATCGAGTTTATAAAATGCTAACTTTGCAATATCAAATCAAAGAAATGCCTGTGAATAGTTTCCCTCATATTGCCAAAATAAGAAAAGTTACACCTCCTTTATATTTACTATTGGTTGTGATTGTCATGTTATCGTTTAGCATACCTCAAGCCGGCAATGATGTTGTGAAAAAAATAAGTAGTGCCCTAAATACCTCTGATATTGATAAGTTAACCACTTATTTCAACAACACAATCGACCTTAGTTTGCCTGACGGTGATGGCACCTACAGCAATAAGCAGGCAGAACAACTAATAAAAGCCTTCTTCAAAAGTAATCCTGTTAAATCTTTTAAATTAGATCATCAGGGAAATTCAAATGAAGGTTCACAATACATGATTGGGACTCTAATAAGTAATTCAGGAAAAACATTCAGGGTTTATGGATTGATCAGTAAACAAACTAATTCTGAATTGATTCAGGAACTTCAATTCGAAGAGGAATAGATTTTTGAGTTTACAGTTCGAAGTTCAGCGTCCATTCATTTAACAACAATTGCTAAGCCGTATTTCACTTCAGCAATATTTGCCTTCTCCTTTTCCATCTTTCTATACTTCCAAATTTCCTCTCTTATTATTACCTTTACAGATAATTTAGTCATAAATTTGCAGCCAAAATATATTGTTATGAAGATTGATGAGATTGTATCCCTGGCTCTGAAGGAAGATTTGGGTAATGGTGACCATACTTCGCAATCAACTATACCTGCAGAAGCTACCGGAAGAGCTGAGTTGCTGATTAAGGAAGACGGGGTAATAGCAGGGATAGATGTTGCCAAAGAAGTTTTCCGCCAGGTTGATCCTTCACTTAAATTTGTTGGTTTGTTGGATGATGGACAGAAAGTCCGCCGTGGTGATATTGCATTTACTGTTAGTGGAAGATCAATTTCTATCCTGTCGGGCGAACGACTGGCCTTAAATTTTCTGCAAAGGATGAGTGGTATTGCCACCTCAACCCAAAAAATGACGGAACTATTGAAGGGCACAAATACCAGGCTACTCGACACCCGCAAAACCACTCCTAATCTGCGAATGCTCGAAAAGTACGCTGTAAAAGCCGGTGGCGGACATAATCACAGGTTTGGTTTGTATGACATGATCCTGATTAAGGACAATCATGTTGATTTTTCCGGGGGCATACCACAAGCCCTGGAGGCTACTAAAAAATATTTGACTGAAAAAGGCCTGGATTTGAAAATCGAAATTGAAGTCAGGGATTTTAATGAGCTTAATCAGGTGCTTGGTATTGGTGGGGTAGACCGGATCATGTTGGATAATTTTACGGTGGATGGACTTCGCTCTGCAATTAAACTCATCAAAGGCAGGTTCGAAACTGAAGCTTCAGGAGGCATAACCATCGATACCATCAGGCAATATGCCGAAACAGGAGTTGATTTTATTTCAGTAGGGGCATTGACCCACCACATCAAAAGCCTTGATATGAGTTTAAAGGCAGTCCATAATTTTTAATTAGCAGCACATTGATCAGTAAAGACCATAAGTTTTTTTCGCGCCTGGGCAGTAAATTCATTCCCTTTATTCGCAATGCCACAGCCTTTGTTATCAGGTCGCTCAGGAAAGTAATTTTACCCGGATTTGATGGATTACCTTTGTTAACAGTACTACAATTCTTTTTTAAGGGTTTGTTCGAAGGCCGGCTTACTTTGCGGGCTTCAGCTATTTCTTTCGATTTTTTTCTTGCACTCTTCCCGTCTATATTGTTCTTTTTTACAATTATTCCATTTGTTCCGATCACAGGTTTTCAACCTGAACTATTGCTTACCATGGAAGATGTTATTCCCAGCACATTGTGGACCCATGTAAGTTCAACACTCGAAGATATTATTATTCGGCCCAGGTCCGACCTGCTTTCTCTGGGTTTTATCCTTGCACTGGTTTTTTCGACCAATGGCATCAATTCCATTATCGAAGGTTTTAATTCTACCTATCACAGCATGGAATCAAGATCATGGATAAAGCAAAGGCTCGTTGCGCTTTTACTTGTTTTTGTAATTTCTTTTTTGGTCATCCTTGCTGTTTCACTTCAGATAGTTGGCAGCTTTGTAATGAAGTTTTTAGTTACCGAAGGTTTGCTTACAAACAGCTTCACCATTATTATCATTCAAGCTGTTAGATGGATTTTAGTTATCGCAACATTTTTATTTACCATTTCATTCCTCTATTATTTTGCCCCTGCCCGAAAAGGTGCATTCAGGTTTATTTCGGCCGGGTCAACATTGGCTACTTTGTTAATGATTTTAACAACCTATGGTTTTAATTTTTATATCGAAAATTTCAATCGCTACAATGCACTTTACGGTTCCATTGGAACGCTCCTGGTATTTTTACTCTGGGTTTATTTTAACTCAAATATATTGTTGATTGGTTTCGAACTGAATGCAAGCATACGGCAGGCACGATCTGACCTGGAAAATCAAGAGGCTATCGATTCTTGAACCCAATGGTATTTATTTAGCTGGAACTGGAATATGACAAATCTGTCTTGTAAGCAAATTCGCTTATGTCATTTAGCTTCGCTGTCACTAATTGTTGTTTACGCTTCGCGCGTCATTTTATTTGGGAAAAATGACTACGAATGACCATCAATGACAATAAATGACTTTCAATTGGAAAAAGGTTTCGTTTTAACAAATCTATCAACCACCAAAACAATTACACCCGATGAATATATTTTTAGGGCGGAATGCTTATTTTTGCCAAAATCGAGGTATCTTAAACATTAACCTCAATTAACTTGATGCTGATGAAAAAAATCATATTTATTGGGGCTGGTGCTATTGCAACTGCAATGGGTAATGTGCTGGCAAAGAAATCAGGACTGGATGTTACCTTATTAACAATCGAGGAAGATGTAGCCCAGGGCATCAATGGGAATTCAATGAACCAAAAATATTTTCCCGGTATTTTACTCGAAAAGAGTTTACATGCTTCAACTGACTTTTCGATCCTTAGCGAGAAAGCCATTGTTTTTATAGCCATTCCTTCGGTTGTTATTGTCGATTTTATGGAGAATCAGGAAATTCACCCTGAATCAATCCTTGTAAATCTTGCCAAAGGTTTTGGTAATGAAGGCCAGACTATTGTTGAGTGCCTGGCCAAAAGACTTTCTAACCCGGTGTGCACCATGAAAGGGCCTTCCTTTGCCCGCGAGATTATCAACAACCAGCCTACTGCATTTACTGTTGGAACTGCCGGTCAACAGCCTTATGATGAATTGGAAAAGGTATTTCAGGATACGACTATTTATCTTGATTTTTCCAATGACCTTCGAGGTGTTGAGATGCTGAGTATCCTTAAAAATATTTATGCCATTGTTGTTGGTGTTGTTGATGCACAGTTCGAATCACCAAATCTAAAATTCATGGTGTTTACTAAAGCCTTCAAGGAGATGCGTAGCTTGTTGCTGCTTTTTGGCGGTCAAAAGAAAACCCTGTACAACTACTGCGGTATCGGTGATTTTGCGCTCACTGCCTTAAACGACCTAAGCCGAAACCGTACATTGGGATTGTTAATCGGGAAAGGTTTTTTTACGGATTACATTTCCGAGAAAGTGGTGCTGGAAGGAAGGATTGCCACAAATATTTTTTACGAAGAATTGAAAAACATGAACATCGACACTACTGAATATCCGATTTTAAATGAACTTTACCAGGTATTTAATAAGGATTATGATATTTCTACGTTTGTTGGGAATTTGTTGAAGAATAATTGATTTTTACCAGATGGCCATAAAGATAAAATAGGATAAGCTTTGGGAGTAATTCAAAAACAAAGTATTTCGGGGGTAATTTGGTCCTACCTGGGGGTTGGGCTGGGTTTTGTAACCACTGTATTATTGTTTACCAAAATCCTTTCCACCGAAGAGATCGGCTTGCTTCGCCTGTTGGTTTCCTATGCTTCCATCATTGCCATTTTTGCCAGCCTTGGTATGAATGTGGTTACGGTTAAACTCTTTCCTTATTTCCGTGATGCTGATAACCGGCACAATGGATTTTTGGGGATTGCACTCATTGTTTCGATGCTTGGGTTTTTAATCGCTTCATTGGTTTATGTTGCGTTTCAACCTTTGATTATTGAAAATGCCCAGGAAAAATCAGCATTATTCGTTCCCTACTTTTATGTAGTGATCCCACTTACTTTTTTCATTGTTATTTTTGGACTACTCGATACTTATTACCGTGTGCTCTACAATGCTGTTAAAGGGATTGTTTACAAAGAGGTTGTTCAACGCATCCTGATCATTGTTGCTGTTATACTATATTATTTCGGCTTCATTGATTTCATGCTCTTTGTTTGGCTTAACGTTTTTGCCTATGTAGTCCCAGCAATACTTTTTATAATTTCACTCCAGGGGACAAAGCAATTCCACTTAAAACCCGGGTTCGCATTTATCGATAAAAAACTGAAGAAGGATATGCTCAATGTAGGCTTCTTTGGAATTCTTGCGAGTTTTTCGGGTGTGATAGTCCAGAGTATTGATGTGATAATGGTTAATGATTATTTAGGACTTAGCCTTACAGGAGTTTATGCCATCTGTTTCTTTTTTGGTACACTAATGCTTATACCTATGCGAACCATGGGGAAAATAAGTTCGGTGGTGATTGCAGATGCCTGGAAAAGAAACGATACAGTAAGTATTGCAAGTATTTATAAGAAAAGCAGCCTGAGCCTGAGTGTGCTTGGCCTGTTATTGTTTATTGGCATTTGGGGGAACATTGATAATGTGTTTCATTTAATTGGGGATAAATATAGTGAAGGCAGGTATGTGATTTTATTTATCGGACTTGCCAACCTCACGGATGTTTTTATGGGAATGAGCTCGCACATTGTTGTAAATTCAAAATACTACCGTTGGCAAACTTACTTGCTTGCCATATTTGCTGGTTTGATTGTAGCCTCCAACATAATACTCATTCCCGTTTATGGAATTGTAGGTGCCGCACTGGCATCATTTATTTCAAAATTCGTTTTCAATGGTTTGAAGTTTTTGTTTGTTTATAATCGCTTCGGATTTCAGCCATTTATTTACAAGCATGTACTACTACTTGCAATTTCAGCCGGAGCATGGTATGTGAGTACACTGCTTCCGGCACTCCCCAATTATATCATGGATATTGTCGTTAGGAGTGCGCTGATTACTTTGCTTTTTGGCCTGCCTGTTTATTACCTGAATATTTCAGAAGATATTAATGCTAAGCTTGATTCCATTTTAGCCATGGTGGGAATTAAGTTGAGAGGTGATAGGTAAGCCTAATTGGTGTCTATAAAGTCTCCATTTTACAAGAATAAGCACCATAGCACAAATTTCTAACATAGTTATGCCCATGGCAAAATGTCAAATAAATTTCAAAAAACAAATTTAAAAGGGCTGAAACAGTTTTGAACATTATATTTTACACTCACCACATTTTCCTGAATTTATGAATCCTCTACGAGGATTTCCTTTGTTATTTCTTGCCACATTGTTACAATTCTGAAACCTCTACGAGGTAATTCATGAAAATTTAAACTACTCCCGAAGCTAAGTTCTCAGGGTGTCATCAGTTATGAGAAACAGTTTTATACAATTGTTGTCTAATTTTAGAAGTTTGTTCCCGGCAATTGTAGGGTGCAAAAAAAAAGTTATTTTTTATCAAGAAGTCTTTTTGAAATTTTATTAGGTTTATTAGCAGTGGTCCATACCTCGTAGAGGTTTCAGAATTGTAGTAAAATAAGATAAAAACAGTTAAAATCCTCGTAGAGCCTGCCTTGCCGGCGAGGCAGGAATTCATAGTTTGATGGTATTTTTAATTAAAAGGAAATTTATCGTACACCCAATTGGCATCATCTAATCAACGTAACACTTCCCTGTTTAGAATGATTTTTGGGGTTGCCATATTTATCGAGCGCCTGGTAATCGCAAACCCAAAAATATGCACCTGCGGAACATTCGTTGCCATTTAACCTGCCGTCCCATTTGTCGTCGATGTCGTCCATTTCATAAACAATCCTTCCCCAGCGGTTGAAAATGGTTAGTTTAAATTGGGTGATTCCTGCAGGGTTTTCTGCCTTGGCATAAAAAGTTTGGTTGTACTCGTCGCCATTGGGTGTAAAAACATTGGGGATCCAAATGCTTGTGCAGGCATCCACGGCGATGGAATCGGTGATGTAGCAAAATCCATCGAAGGCTTCGAGCCAATATTCCCCTTTCTCCCCAATAATCAAAATACTGTCGGTGGAACCATTGCTCCAATAAAAGTTTGAATATCCGGTTCCGGGATAAAGCAGAAGTTGCTCGCCGTCACATAGAATGGTGTCGCGGCCAAGATCCAGGTTTCCTTCATAAAAATAAACTTCCACCGAATCGGCATACATTCCACAAATGGTTTCCATATGAACTTTGTAAAAGCCTTCGTCAGTGACCAGATATTCAGGCTCACTACTTCCATCCTGCCAAAGGTAGGAGAGGTAGCCTTCGCCGGCATCGAGCAACAGGCTGTCGCCATGGCAAATCCATTCCTCGTCTGCAAGGC
>CAZBDF010000120.1:0-11242 GCA_964490385.1 uncultured Lentimicrobiaceae bacterium
GTTTCCTGAAATTGGACATAAGTCTTATCTGTAAATCCATTTCCTTCAATTTTAATTGCCAGCAGATTTTTTACTTCTTTAGTGTTTTTATAAAAACCTGTGGCAGCATGTACCCTCGAAGAATCCTGGATAGACATATTGGCACCAGAAGATGCCTTGACAAAGAAACCGTTCATGGTAGGGATGATGCCATCGCTGAGGCTTCCTGTTGTTCCATTCCAAAAAATGTAATTTCCTGCAGCAGCATCCCACACATAAGCCGCCGCATCCAAATTGCTTTTATAAATCTTATCCCAGTCGATGGCTGAGGGGTAGGGGTTTCCAATCAGGTTCCACCCTTCGCCTTTCCCGGCAGTAAAAGTAAGTGCCGGTGTGGAAAATGCTGATAAGTTATGCTGGCCTGAATGCGGAACGCCATGAAAGGTAAAAGTTTGGGCTTTGGTTAAATTCCATAAAGAATAGCCCTGCGCTGCATTAAGTACCGTTTCCGGATCCACGATATCTGTCCATTGGTTTTCAGGTTCTTCATACCATTGAACGAAATTATTCATAAACAACCCGGCTTCGATACCCGAAACAGGTGGTGAAAACAGATGCCACGCAGCATTGGTGATATATTGCTCAACATCTATTTCGCCGGCAATAGCACCGGAAGCGATGAGAGATCCTGTTCCTGAGGCATCCGATTCCACGGTCATTGTTCCGCCATTGGTCAACGATCCGTTTACCGTGAGGGCTTTCCCGGCACCCAGGGTCAGGCATCCGCCGGTTTGAATATTCAGATTATTGCAAAGGGCAGGCGTTGCCGCTGGCTGATTCACAAGCGGGGCATCGTCCCTTGCGGGGATCATCACATTATCCAATTCTCCGGGGACTTTATTGCCGCTCCAATTTCCGGCGGTATTCCAGTCGGTATTTACAGCTCCCGTCCAGATTATGCTGTTTAGTTCTGTTGAAAGATAAGGGTAGCCGTCATTGCTCATTCCATCGATAGCCCAAACGGGACTTGTATAAAAGTCCCAGCCCGCAGAGGTAAATGTGCTGAGGGTTTTCATTTCAGTAGTGGTTTTCCCGGTGCCGCCGTCACTTGTGGTATAACCCGATGTTTCGGTATCCCAAAAGGAGTTGGTGACGGTTCCGCCAACATTCTCTCCAACCATGCCCCCAAAGTCGGATCCTGATCCGCCTACAACTCCGGTAGAATAACACTTGTCGATGGCCGATGAAATGTTTTCTCCGGCAAATCCTCCAATCCAATAATCACCTGAGCTTGTTCCCCTTGCATAGCAGTTGCTAATTTCTGAAAGTTCCACACAACCCGTAAATCCGCCAATCCGGTTCGGAAGGTATCCGATAGCAAAGCCGGTAACAGAAACATTGGCAGCACAACATTCGATTATGGAATTGCCCCTGACGTATCCTGCCAGGCCTCCGGCATTTGCTGATGCGGCGGTAATCTGTCCGTCAGTTTTACAGCCTGAGATGGTCGAATTTTCGGCCAGGGCTACCAGGCAAGCAGTGCAGCCGCCAACAGTGCTTGCAAAAATCTCGACATCCGTAAGTACTATATTTTGCAGGTTGCTCCCGTTTATCCAACCAAACAAACCGATGTACCCTGCATCAAAACCCGTGAAATGCAATTTGTCGATCGTGTATTTCTGCCCATCGTAAAAGCCACCAAACGCCGTGGAGCTGTTGCCAATGGGACAAAACCCGGTTTTACCTTCCCATCCCCAGGTATCATCGGCCGGGATGTCGGTGCTTTGCACAAAATATTTTCCCGAAGAAGGAATATTTTGTGACATCCAAACCAGGTTGTTCAGGTTAGTTATCAGATAGGGATCGCCCGATGTGCCGCTACCCGATGGAGCTGATGGAACAGGAGCCTGCCACGAAATGACAGGATAGCCGTTATTAATTGTCCCGGATGGGTCGATATTCCAATATCCCGCGGTTTCATCATCATCATTGGGATTGGTGATGAAATCCCAGGAAGCAAAAAGTTCAGTTTCGTCAATTATGGTGTAAAGATTTACGTTTTTCATTTGGGCAGAAGTTTTTCCATAGCCGCCATTGCTGGAGTTTTGTCCCGAGGTTTCGGTATTCCAGAATGAATTCATAACTGTGCCAAAGCCGGTGCCTATAAGCCCGCCGGGTGAAACGGTGCCGATTACGAATCCAACGGAATAGCATTGGTCAACTGATGAAGTGTTGTTACCCACAAGTCCGCCGGCAGCAATATTCCCTGACACATTACCTGTGTTGTAACTATTAAACACGTAGCTGTTGGAATGATTGTAAGCCACAAGCCCGCCACTGTTAGTGCCGGTTCCCGTTACGGTTCCCTCATTGTAACATCGCTTAACCCATGCTGCCGACCAGTTATCGCCCACAATGCCTCCCACATGATCCTCACCATTTACTACACTGGTATTGCTACAAATCAAAATAGTTGAATTGTAAGAATTCTGGCCTGCCAATCCCCCAACCCTGTCGGTGCCGGAAACACTTCCCGAAAAAGCACATTTATTCATTTCGGAATAGCCACTGAGCATTCCTGCAATTCCACCTACATAATTTTTTCCGGCTACAGCAGCACCGGTGAGCCGGATCCTGGTGAGTTCGGCAGTCCGGGCATAACCGAATAATCCCACATAATCCTCCTCCGGGCGGTTAATAACCAAGGCATCGATAGTGAAATTACGACCATCATAACTTCCCATGAACCGTGTGCTTGCATTTCCTATGGGGAGCATACCTTTGCCACCATACAACGATTCGGTATTTACTGCATTGATATTGCCGGTCTGGACATAGTTTTTGTCCCAACGCTCGGAATTCTGTGTAATCCAGAAAAGTTCAGCGATCGAATCCAGTTGATAAGGATTTCCGATAGAACCATCGCCTTCGGAAGGCGGGCTGGCAAATATTACCCCCGAAAATACCTGGTAATTCCCATAAGTATTAGCCAGGAATCCTGTGTGGCCGTTTCCGGTATAATCATCGAGGTAGGCCGGATGGTAAAAATTATGATCCATGCGGTAATAAGCTTCCAGCAAAAGTTCATTCCCAAGTGCCTGGAGGTTCATGTTTTCCCGGATTTGCGACAGCGTTCTGTCGTAATTCCATATCCGTACTTCATCTATCTGTCCGTAAAAATGCCTTCCCGGTTTTTCTATATTTTCGCCAATGCACACGGGAAAATTGTTGCCAGGGGTAACTGCATTGACAACAAACTTCTGTGCATCCACTTCACCATCAACAATCAGGAAAACATCACCCACAGCGGATAATCCTGCTGCGATGTGATGCCATTTGCCATCGTTGATGTTTATAGAACCCTGAACGGAGTCATCGGCACATTTGAACTGGAGGAAATTTGTATTCGCCCACCTTTCAAGTTTCCAACTGGTATTTCCTTTGGTAATAATTGCCTGGTAGGCTTTGTCGAAGTGATCCACCCTAAACCAGGCCTCAACGGTCATAGCACCAGGGATATTGAAAGCATTACTACCTGATAAAGTTATGTAGTTGTTGGTGGTAAGGAAGTTGACCGCTACATTATCGGTTTGTGAAAATGCAGCCGGGCTTATCAAGTAAAAAACAGAAAAAAAAATCAGTTTAAATTTTTTCATATTTATTATTTTGTTACAATAATTATAATCTGAGCTACTTCATCGCAGGAGCTTAACCGGCAAATATAGCTTCCGGGCATAAGTGTGGATGTGTTTAGGGTAAAGCTATATTCCCCGGCTATCATTTTAAGATCAAGCAGCGTGGCTATCCGGTGTCCCGATATGTCGAATAGTTCCGCCGTGGTTTGAGAGTTGTCCGGGATTTCGAAGATGATGGTTGTTTCGCCCCTGGCCGGATTGGGATAATTTTGATTTAAGCGGATGCCGGTTTTTGGCCGGATGGGTTCATCTATTCCCACAAAGTAATTCATCTCATTGATGTTTCCAACCCTATTATTTTCCTGTATCTCAAAACTTCGTAACACGAGGTTCATATAAGGATCGCCGAAGAACACACCGTTTTGAGGTACAAAAGAAGCATTGGTAGCACTCATCACATATTCGTGTGTGAGTATCATCAGGGTATCCTGCCCGATGAACGACAATGCCAGCCCGGAAACCTGTTTGGTGGTATCGCAGATAAATTCGTTGGCCACAAAATGATCCCAGGGTTCCCACGAATTGAGCAGTTCGCCGGTAAAAAGATCGACCTGGCTGATTTTACTATTGGGGAATTTGGGTGCCAGTTCCTCGATTTTTATGGCTATTGCCGTAGTTCCGTCATCGCGTATCGAAATGCAGGGGCAACTTAAATGGCAGATGGTGTCTGTCATTAATTGCGTATTCGCATTAATATTCCAAACATTGTTAGTAAAATCCCAGGGTATCAGCGATAATTCTTCGTGATGGAGAGAAGCTGAATCCTCCACAAAGGTGGTATAAACAAGGCCTCCCATTTCGTTATTAAAAGTCATATTTAGATAGTTGTAGAAATGATCAGGCTCATCCACCATAATCTGGGGAACGCCCCAGCTACCTTCCGAATAAACTGCGTATTGAATTTTGTTTTTTGTGATACCCGAATTGGTGGTGTTGAGCCAAACCAAAACGGCCATATCTTCCTCCGGAGAGGCGATTTTAAGGTTTGTTTCGATGCCATCGGATTGGACGATGATCTTTGGCTCGGTATTGTTCCAGGTGCCGTTTTCTTTGTTTAGTTCCACATACCAGATATCTGCTATGTGGGTTTGCAGGTCAGCCACCTGCCAGGTTATTATTGCTTTGTTATCCGACAGGGAAGTAATCACCGGTTTGGCTTCCGATCGTCCTGATCGTCGGCTCTTGGTATCGTCAGCAATCATCACCGTTTGCATGAGGCTGTCGTTTTCGATGTTGTAAACGGCATACCAAATATCCTGCGATTCGGCAAAGGAGCGGATCATATCTTCCCCTTTTATTTTAACCAGGTTTTTGCCCTGGTATCGCGACTGCGCCCAGGTTAGCAAAACATTTTTGTCGCTGATGGCATCGGCAAAAGCACCGTTGATCAGGTGGTCGTTGTTTTCGATGGTCATGTCGTTCGAGAATTTTTGCAAGGCCTTGTCGAGGTATTTTGTTCGAATCCTGCGATCGCCATCCTTTTCGCCTCTTTCCACCCAGGTAAACAACTGGTAATCGTCGGATGCGGTAATGCTGGCTTCGGGATAGGCCATGGGCGTTTTGTTATACCAAGAAGCCGGCATAACTTGCGACACCAATTCGGGGCGGTCGCCACCCGAGGAAACAGCAAGAGGATTGATGCCATTCTTGCCTGCCGGAAGAAAACAATTTTCCATATTATCGCCCCATACATTCTTAGTATAGAACATTTGCGGCCCCCACACGGTCGATTCTACCCAGCCCCACATCGCCCTAACCACTACTTTGCCATAAATATCGATGGTGAACGACTTCAATAGTTTATCATCCTGATACGGTACACTAATGTACGACTTTCCAAATCCCAGGTCGAAACGAAGGCTGGTGCAGAAATCGCCCTCCACCAATCCCTCGAACAACTCAAGCCCTATTTCAAGATTGCCTGCTATCGACCCTGCGTAAAAATGAAAAGATGCACTTTCGTTGTATGCCTCCGGATCTTCTGCCGGATCGGCCTCAATGTCGAGATTGCCCACCGAGCCCCAGTCACCCGTTTGGGCAATGGTATCTATCATCAGGTGTTTACGCCCTGAATACTGAAATCCAATAGAAAAAGTAAGGCTGAAGCTTGGGGATACTACGGGGTTGGATAGTCCTAAAAGACTCACCAAATGTTTTAACTTGTCGGCGATAGCCGAATATTTGGTAAAAGGCGATGAAATCTGGCCACCCTCGCCCATATTTTGGGTGGCAAACAAATTATTTTGATCATCAAGGTAAAATGAACTGTTGTTGTAAACATTAACATTTATAAAGGCGACCCTGCCATTGCCGGCACCAATATCCCATATTTTATTTTTAATATCACAATCGGTCAGCGTTAATTTATAATCAGGAATAAAATACACCAGGCTGGCATTTGCCGTTGGTGCATCCATTTTGGAAGTTGAGCCGCCAATTATAGGGATATAGTCAGGAATCTCGAATTGGCTCGACTGGTGGTAATCCCGCATATCCTCAAATGGAGTTTCAATTTCGAAGCTTACGGTATCACTGCCCGGGAGCTGCACCACGTTTTTGAAATCATCCACTTTTATAAAGTCGAACCAGAAAGGCCGGGTACGGTTTATTTTTATTATAAACGGGCCTTCAACCAATGCAGGAACCTGATCGCTTCCCAGATAGTAGCCGATATTCATCCGGGTATAGGGTGGCGAGAGTTGAGCCATATCGTAATCGATGTACCAGGTGGTGTCGTTGTATTTTTGAGCAGATGTATTTGCAAGCAGTTCGCCCCGTGTATTGTAAAAATTCACCTTAATTGTATCCAGGTCATCATACACTTCGGTGATGATTTTAAAGCGGTTGTTATGCACCATGGTGCCCGGTGCAATAGCCTGATCGAAGGGGCCGAAATTTCCGGTAACCTTTGGCGGAAGGATGGTTCGTGTAAAAATGGGAATGCAATTGGAGGCCGATTGTTGAAAAATACCCAGCGAATCATGCCCGTATTCTATCATAATGTAACTTCCTGTGATGACCTCACCCATATCGATGGTATCAAAAATGATAAGGCTCTCGTTGAAGTACTGATGCGATTTTTGATAAAGAACATCGCCCCATGGGTCTTTTAGTAAGACTTTAATTCGGTTTCCAAACCAAAATGGATGTCCGTTCTTATTAAAATCCGTCCACAATTTAAGCGTGTTTTCTATAATGGTACCCTCGTCAAAATAGCCAATGCCATCTTCCAGATTATAAGTCATTTGATGCCCGGGAACCGGATCGATAATATTTAATCGTCCTAATGGATAACGCATTCCTTGTTCCGGACCGCCATCATAAAACACATCGGCAAAAAATGTATATTGCCCGGGTGTTTCGCTTATCACATTTTTGTTCCAGGTAGCATACGATAAATTATTATCGAGATACCATAGACCCCTGGTTCCGTGAAGTGCTGCATTTTTCGGATTTTCGATTGCACTGTGAATAACCATACCCTGCCCCTCATCCAGTTTGTAATACATAAGCAGCTTATCGCCAACATGCAGATGCTTCTCCTGAATATACATTTGCTGGTTTATGTATTCATAATCGAGCGCAACATTGTATTCGCATATTTCAGAGAAAGCTCCCTGGAAAAACTGTGCTATATCCTTATCGGGTGGGTTTACAAAGTTTTTACCCACATAATACCGGCTTGGATGCAAGCGATGTTCGCCCCCGAATATTTGACGGTCGGTAAGGGTTCCATCGATAAAAAGGGATGTGGTGTGCGTAGTGGAACCGTCCCAGCTTGCTGCCAAATGATGCCACTCTCCATCGTTGAACTTATTGGATGCGTATAGGGTGCGCAGGGTATCATTCAAGTGCAGGCTAAATTCAATAGCACCATCGGGCTTCATTTTTACATAGGGACCGTCTTTATCGCTTAAGCTCTGTGCCTTATAACCTGCCATTATTCCACCGGCCTCTGTGGTGGTTTTAAACCAGAACATCATGGTAAAGACCGGGCCCGGGTTGTATAAATCCCAATCGCTATCGATGTAATTGTCGATTCCGTTCAGCGTTAATGAATGATGATAGGGATTTGCGGTAATCGTATAGCTTGATGTATCGCTAATTGTACCGCTATTTTCAAAACCGAGGGTAACCTTGCTGGTTTTTGGCGGTAAGCCGGAAATAGTTACAGGGTTGTAAAGTACTGATGTGTCGTTGATATGCTGGATGCCATCCGGCGAACTGGCGTAGTAATTTCCCCATCCTGTGCGGATAGTCGCGATGGGCTGGGGCGGATAAATCAGCAAGGGGTAAACTGTGGTGTAAGCACCCTTATTTCCCGGATAATATTCGCATGTACGAAGCAGATTTGTGGTAAAGGGCAGGGCTGCGATATCATAATTCAAAATAGATTTGCCCCCAACAGGATAAACTATTAGCGAATAATTAAGGGTATTACTCTTATCGATGAATTCAAATTTGACCGAATCAGTAAGGGCATGGCTTGACCAAAAGACGAGGGTATCTATCGACTCCTGTACCCCCGGATATTGTTCGATAAGCTTCGCTCCGTTTTGTAAGATTCCATTGTTGCACTGGTAGCTAAGGTCGGACACATTAAGCCCATTGCAGTTCAGATCGTTAAAACTCCAGTAGCCGAGCAGATTTTCAGATTGCAGTATCGGGCGGGAATAAAAATCTTTAACCTCATCAGCCGTCAGGCAGATGTTCCATGCCCTGATTTCGTCCATTGCGGTTATCAGGCTCAGGTCATCGCTTCTTCGTTTTGCACCGACATTGCAGCCGCCAAAATACAAAGGCTTGGTTTTAAGTAGCGGCAGGTACTGAGATTGATGATGTTCCAAATATTCTAAGTGGACGTTATTGACAGTGGATGGCAGTGGGTTTCCATCAAAATAAAAGGTTTTGTAAACTATCGACAACATGTTAGTAAAAGCCATGTAGTGCCATTCTTTTCCTTGCAAATCGTCATACGAAACTTCGGCTTCAGCAATATCAAAGTCGTCCTGAATAAGGCAGTTAACCACGAATTTCAGACTATTCAAATCCGGCTGATTCACCACCACTATTTCCCAGGCCGAATCTACTTTAACAAAACTCATCCTGCCCTCTGCACCATTCAATATTTTATCTAAATCCAAACGTATCCATGATTCAAAACTCCAATCTCTGTAAAATGTAAAGCTGTAAGCACCCTTTTGGGGATAAAAGTTATTTGGAGCCGGCATATTGGTAACCACCATATTCCTCACGCTGTCAACGAGCAAAACATGGCCATCCGTTTGATTTTGGAGGGCCGGAGGAATCGAATCAGTAAACATACTGCCTTTTGTATGGCAAAATAAAGCCGGCTTCTGGATTTCTAATTTCAGATCCTTTTCGAGAGAAATTCCAAAATCAGGGCCACCATGGCTATAAGCCACCACCTTCAACTGCCGTGTTGACAAAGGCAGGACATCCACGCGGACATCATCCCAACGGGCAGAATCCATACACATGCCTGGCAGCGTGCTTACATAAAACGAATCGATGGCGGCAGTTTCGTTCATAAGGTAAAACACTACCTCTTCGGTTCGGGGAGGCAGCACTTTAGCCGTAAACGTAGTATAAACTTCGGGCACAGCTTGCCAGAGTGTATCCGATAGTTCGTAAGCGTTTGAAATAAACGGGCCAAAACCCTGGCTCGACTCAACAATCATTGTATCGGGATATACAATGTAAGGAATAAAATATTCGGCCAGGGAGTCGCCCCCAAAGATCAGTTCTACATTCAAGCCCGGCGACAAGGGCAAATCCAGGCTGTCCAATGCCACCTCCCATGAAGCAGATTCGAGGTTTGTACCTGTTTTTATAAAACCCTCACCCACCGGATTCCCATCGATATCCAGAAAACGAAAGGTAACTTTGGATGTTGACGGTGGCAGGTTTTCGGCGACAATCAGATCATTTTGTCTTTCGCCGATAATATAGGGACCAAATCCGCTTGCGGCGGTAATATTTATTTGCGGGACATAAATGGCGGTATCCATGCGTTGTTGACCGAAACCCCGGGCAGTGATAAACATTAAAATCCCTACTATGATCAAACCGATAAAAGTTACTGATTTTTTCATTTTTTTTGCTGTATTAAAAACGATATTTTAAAAAAGCCTGTTTCGTTTAATCTTTAATCTTTTACACATCGCACCGAAAATCCATAAACTTTTAATAGTGCCGTTAATTGGGTATTGGGCTTATCATAAAGCAGCTCGATTGAAAAAGCCGAGGGAGTATTTTGCTGGGTCGAGCTTAAAAGGAGGTTGGTAATTTTTAAACCCGCAAAATAGGGGTTGGTATTGTATCGATACCCGGCACCCAAGGCCGTAAAACCGCACTCGTTGTTAGCCCCGCTATTTGGATTATTCCAGTGTCTTGTCCCGGTTTCTTTCAATTGGCCGCCATAATTTATACCCCCTTCCAAATGTGACAGCAGGGTGTTGTATTCAGCCACTGATGGCAGATGCCAACTTAGTGGGCATATCCCCTGCGCGCTTTCGCTGATCGAGTACTGCATCATTTCATCCCACTGGTAAAGCCCGCCGTAAACTTCACACGAATCCGATTCATTGTTGTAGCAATACTTTTCGATGGTGCTGTTATCCGTTTGGTTGATATTCCCATCTATCATTAATCCTGTTCGCAAGTTTTCCTGTATCCAGCACTGCTCGCCTATAAGCACAGTATTATAAACATTGCCATCAATATCTGCAAGCTGGGAAGTCTCGCATTTAAACTCCCCCGAATTGGAAGTCCAGATTTGGCCATTGAAAAGCTCAATTTCTTTGGTGTCGGTGTTATAAATTACCAAACCCTCGGCAGGTGATGCAATAGCATTGCGCTGGATGGTATTCATACCCGGGGGCAGAAATCCCATTTCGGTGGATTTCAAATCGAGCATGGCCGAAGGGTCGGGTGGGCTGCCATCGGTGCTTATTCCAACCTGGCCAATCGCATTGCCTACACCCCAGGCTGCAATCAATACAATCATTATAGTTCGGAGAACTAAAGTCTGTCTTTTGTTTTCGTTTGTGTTATACATTCTTTTCATAGCTATTAGTTTTTGATACATCTTACGGGCATGGCATCATCTTTTTTAAAGGTAGGGTCAGCCCTCACCCTTGGAAAAACATTGTTATTGGTGATCCAGTAAGCACCGGCCTGCGTTGTATTTCCCGGGTTTTCGGTGGAAGTATAAAAGTACCCGGACTCATAACTATTCCAATAGGTATTATTAAAGAGGTATCCACTGGGTAAAGCGGTGAAGCCGCTGGTGTTGGTTCCTGTATTTCCAATGCTCCAATGCCTGGTACCTGCTTCTCTGAGCTTATTGGAAGCATCGTTCCATCCTCCCAAATAAGTTACCAGCGTTTCCCATTCATCGTAGGTAGGGATGTGCCAGCCTACGGGGCAGATTCCCTGCGCTCCTTCCTCAGTTTCATAAGCCATCATTTCGTCCCATTTGTACAATCCGCCATACTGGTCGCAACTATCGGCAACGTTTAACAAACAATACCTCTCGATGGTGC
>CAZBDF010000121.1:0-11103 GCA_964490385.1 uncultured Lentimicrobiaceae bacterium
TAGCGGTGATGTTACGATAAATGTTCAATTGGAACCAGTGGTCGATGCCGGAAGCGGTGGGATCATTTGCGAAACCGGAACATTCCAGTTGCAAGGCTCAGCCGAACACTACAGCTTATTACACTGGGAAACCAATGGTGATGGTTCCTTCAGTTCTAACTCAATACCCGGACCTGTTTACACTCCTGGCCCAAATGATGTGGGGGGCGTAATTCTCACACTAACTGCATCAGCCATTAACCCATGCATTGTTAGTAAAAACGATAACGTAACAATAATTATTCAGTTGGAACCTGTAATCAATGCAGGAAGCAATTCAACGATTTGCGAAACCGGGACACATCAAATCATTGGTGCAAATGCTGAGAATTCTACACAGTTGATGTGGACGACTTCTGGTAATGGTACATTCAACAATCCTACGCTTTTAAATCCGATATATACTCCTGGCTCACAGGATAAGTCTGATGGAAATGCCAATCTATTACTTACAGGACAGGCAATAAATCCATGTGCGGTTTCAAAATCGGACGATAAAGAGTTGACGATCATTCTTTCAGCTACTGCTGATGCCGGAGAAGATATTACAGCATGTGGAGATTCGCAATTGTCAGGGGAAGTGAGCAACAGCAACACCGTTATATGGACTACTGATGGCGATGGTAGTTTCAGCAATTCAAACATTTTAAATCCTGTTTATACACCAGGGCCCAACGATGAAACAAATTTGTCGGTTGAGTTAACAATTTCCGCCCAGCCACTTTCACCATGCAGTGTAACTGCTGCTGATCCAATGACCTACTGGATAGATATTCCGCAAGTACAGTCAGATAATGTTACGGATCAGGAGATATTTACAGAAAATACCTTGCTATTGGAATTTGTTGCTGAAAGTGTAACAAGCGGTGGGTATATCTGGTATTTTGACGGTGAATCAATTGAGGGTCAAAATTCATCAACCCTCACCATTAATAATGTGGTTCCGGATAATGCGGGACATTATTATTGTGTTTATTCAAACGGCTGCGGTGAAGTATTGAGTACTGAAGCTTTGGTTGAAGTCCTCGAAAATTCTATTCATCAACATATCCTGCCGCAGGGTTGGAGTGGTATCTCATCCTATGTAATGCCTAATAATCCTGCAATGGAAAATGTTTTTAGCGAAGTAGAAGCTAACCTTGTTTTGATCTCGGATAATGTTGATTTCTATTGGCCTTCTCAAGGTATCAATACTCTTGACCCCTGGTCGGTGACTACAGGCTATAAAATTAAAATGGAAAGCAGCGTTGGTTTAAATATGAATGGGTACATCAGGTATCCTTCGCGAGAACTTACTATCCCATCCGGGTGGTCCTATCTTCCGGTTAATACCATTTGCGCCGTAAATGTTGCTGACTTTTTTGCAGGACACCCAACCGTTGCTATGATCAAAGATATGGCCCAAACAGGAATATACTGGCCTGCATTCAACATCAATACTTTAGAGAAGCTATTCCCCGGAGTAGCCTACCAGGTTTATAATACCGGAACACCCGTAACTTTTAAATATCCAAAATGTGATGTCCCGGACCTGGAATTGAAAGAAGAACGCATCGAAGTGCAAAGCCCCTGGAATGAAATCATCAAAAGCCCATCAAGCCACGTGTTTGGATTTGATGCTACCGTTCTTTCGCAATTCGGGCAGGATGACCTTATTGGAGCCTTCACACAAGATGGACGTTGTGCAGGCATCATTGCTGTTGATAATGTTGTGAATTCGCAGGTATTGATAGCATTTGCAAACGATCCGCTTTCTGATAGTAACGATGGTTTTGAATCTGATGAATTGGTTACTTTCAGGGTGTTCCGTAGTTCAACAAACGCGGACTTATTCCTTGATGTAACATATTCCCCGCAATCTCCTTCTGTTGGATATTTCACCCACAACGGTATTTCAACAATTGAAAATATTGAATTTAAGACTTCTTCAATTGGTAACAATAATATGGGTAATACAGATGTACAACTCCAGATTTATCCAAATCCAACTTCCGGGCTGGTTAATATTACGCTGAAAAGTGAAAAGCAAATTGCCGGCGATATTTCAATTACCAACATTAATGGGCAGATAGTATTTACTACCAGCTTTGATCAGTCAGCTTCAGCAGAAAAAATGAAAGTTGACTTGACAGAATTACCCAGAGGGGTCTATTACATCAGGATAACTTCAGATTGGTTTACCAAAATAGAAAAAATCGTTTTGGATTAATATTGGTATTTTTATAGCCAACTCCACAGAATAATATAATTGCACCATCTTTTTTAATTTAAAGGATGGTGCATTTTTTAGTTTAAATACTTAATTCTACAGAATTCTTATTACTTTTGCGCCCAATTTCGTAAAAACAATCATATATTTTTTCATGATCAATATAACATTACCAGATAATAGTGTAAGGCAGTACGAACCGGGGGTTACTGGTTTGGATGTAGCCAAAAGCATTAGCGAAGGTTTGGCCAGGATGGTACTTTCTGCGAAGGTGAATGGTGAGGTTTGGGATGCTACGCGCCCAATTAAAGAGGATGCTTCAATTCAACTTCTTACCTGGAGGGATACCGAAGGCAAAGCTACCATGTGGCACTCTTCGGCCCACTTAATGGCCGAAGCAATTGAAGCTTTGTATCCCGGTGCGAAATTTGGCATTGGCCCGGATATTGAAAATGGGTTTTATTATGATGTGGATACCGGTGATAGGATAATTACCGAAGCTGACCTTTCAGAGATTGAGGCCAAAATGAAACAGATGGCCAAGCAAAAGCAAACTTTCAATCGTAGCAACGTTTCCAAGGCCGAAGCCATTGATTATTTCACAAAGAAGGGCGACGAATACAAATTGGAGTTGATCAGTGAGTTGGAGGATGGAGAAATTACTTTCTACAAATCAGGTGATTTTGTTGACCTGTGCCGTGGGCCACATTTGCCACACACTGGTTCAATAAAAGCGATCAAGTTGCTTAGCATTGCCGGGGCTTACTGGCGCGGTGATGAAAAAAGAAAGCAGTTGACCAGGATTTATGGCATTACTTTTCCTAAAGCCAAAGAACTGGAAGAATACCTGGTGATGCTGGAGGAAGCCAAAAAGCGCGACCATAGAAGAATTGGAAAGGACCTTGAGATTTTTACTTTCTCGCAAAAAGTTGGTTCAGGACTTCCGCTCTGGTTGCCCAAGGGAGCCGAATTGCGCGAGCGCCTTGAGACTTTTCTTAAAAAGGTTCAGCGCGAAGCAGGTTACAAACCAGTAATTACCCCCCACATTGGCAATGTTGAATTGTACAAAATTTCGGGGCATTATCAGAAATATGGCGAAGAATCTTTCAGGCCTATTACAACTCCTGTTGAGGGTGAAGAGTTTTTTCTTAAACCCATGAATTGCCCCCACCATTGTGAGATATTCAAGCACAAACCTCATTCATACAAAGACCTGCCTGTTCGCTATGCTGAGTTTGGTACGGTTTACAGATACGAACAGAGTGGTGAATTGCATGGACTGACCCGTGTTAGGGGATTTACACAGGATGATGCACATATTTTTTGTATGCCCGATCAGGTGAAAGATGAGTTTAAAGGCGTGATGAAAATTGTGATGAAAATTTTTAAAGCTTTGGATTTTGATAATTTCATCACACAAATTTCTTTGCGCGATCCTGATAACAACGAAAAATACATAGGTACCGACGAAAACTGGGAAAAAGCTGAAAAAGCCATTTTAGAAGTTGCTGAAGAATCGGAACTGGAAACTGTAATAGAATATGGTGAGGCAGCATTTTATGGCCCCAAAATGGACTTTATGGTCCGGGATGCGCTGGGTCGCAAATGGCAATTGGGTACTATTCAGGTTGATTATAACCTTCCCGATCGTTTTGAACTGGAATACGTTGGCAGCGATAACGAGAAGCACCGCCCGGTGATGATCCACCGTGCACCATTCGGGTCAATGGAGCGCTTTGTGGCCGTGTTGATCGAGCATTGCGCAGGGAAATTTCCTTTGTGGCTGGCGCCCGAACAAGCTATCATTCTGCCAATCAGTGAAAAATATCAGGCTTATGCCGAAAAAGTTTTATCTTTGCTCGCTGATTTGGATATTCGTGCAGAAATTGATGCCCGGAGCGAAAAAACAGGCCGGAAAATTCGTGATGCGGAAATGAAGAAAATTCCGTTTATGCTTATTGTTGGCGAGAAAGAGGAAGAAAGCAATACGGTATCCTTACGTAAGCAGGGCGAAGGCGATTTAGGAACAATGCGTATCGAAGGATTTGCCGGGTTAGTGAATGCAGAAATCAGTAAAATGATCGAAGATTAAAAACCGATATAGTTTTTGTTTAGTATTTTTAATTAAAGATAGGAGAGTTAAGTTATAGCTACACCATTTAAAAAACGATTTTCAGGTAGAAGGCCTATGCGTAGGCAAATCGAAAATCCGCATAAAATAAACAGGGAAATTGCAGCACCGGTTGTACGTGTAGTTGGCGAGAATGTTGAGCCCGGAATTTTCAATATTAAAGAAGCAAGGGAAATTGCCGATAATTTGGGTTTGGATTTAGTGGAGATTTCTCCTTCAGCCAATCCACCGGTTTGTAAAGTTATCGACTATAAAAAGTTTCTTTACGAGCAAAAGAAAAAACAAAAAGAGATCAAGGCCAAAACAGCTAAGATTGTTGTTAAAGAAATCAGGCTGGGGCCAAATACCGATGAGCACGACTTCAACTTTAAGTTGAACCATGCAAAGAAGTTCCTTCAGGATGGGGCAAAGGTAAAAGTTGATGTATTTTTTAAAGGAAGGTCCATCATCTATAAAGATAAAGGTGAGATCATCCTTTTGAAATTTGCCCAGGACCTTGAAGAATTTGGCAAAGTTGAAAAACTTCCCAAACTCGAAGGAAAGCGGATGATCATGATCATCACACCAAAAAAGAATTAATTTGTGATCAACATAAATTCAATTAACAATTAAATACTTTTAGTAATGCCGAAGATGAAGACAAAGGCCAGTGCCAAAAAAAGGTTTACCGTAACAGGTTCTGGCAAAATCAGAAGGAAGCATGCTTACAAAAGTCACATCCTGACCAAAAAGTCAAAAAAACGCAAACGTAACCTTGGTTACTATGCAATTGTTGACAAAGCAGATGCGAAAAATGTAAGACAAATGATCCTTAAGTAAAATTAATCAATTGTTTAACTTGCGTTTAGCCGGAAAAGTTCCCGGGGTGCGGGGCGCTAACGCAAAAAAGCTAAAGTAAAATGCCAAGATCAGTAAATGTAGTTGCAGCAAGAGCCCGACGGAAAAAGGTCCTCAAGTTGATGAAGGGCCAGTTCGGGAGAAGAAAAAATGTTTGGACGGTAGCTAAAAATGCCTACGAAAAAGGCCAGCAGTATGCATACCGCGACAGACGTACAAAAAAGAGAAATTTCAGGGGGCTTTGGATCCAAAGGATCAATGCCGGTGTCCGCCAGTACGGAATGTCTTATTCAGTATTTATAGGGAAATTGCACAAAAACGATATTCAGCTTAACCGCAAGGTTTTGGCTGACCTCGCAATGAACCATCCCGATGCCTTTAAGACCGTCGTGGATGCTGTAAAAGATTAGAAAATACTTTGTAGTATAAAAAAAGGCAGGCCCATTTTGGGCCTGCCTTTTTTTTTTGCATTTTACAAAATTTTCAAAAATCCGGTTCAAATATTCCGCAAACAAAAAAACCTTATCCTTTTCTTTAACCTTAGGGATTGTTATGAATTAACTTGATGTTATCTTGTCACCAATGACATGTTTTTGCAAATGTGTGTATCTAGGGAGATTTCTCCTTTCAGTCGAAATGACATCGTTGGAGCGGGTAGAGGGGTGTGGGAATGTGGGCGCTTTGCGCCCACATTCCCACACCCTATTCACAGCCCGGGGCTTTGTCATTTCGACTGGAAAAACGCAGCATAGCAAGTTTTGTAGGGAGAAATCTATTGTATTGTGTCAGATTATTTCATAGCAAATACTTAGTTTAAAACCGTACCCCATGAATCATCAACCTTACAACACGAAGTTAGTCCGTATGGATTACCTTATCCACGCTAAATCAAGGAACAAAACTATTTTTACTTCAACTATTTTGATTGCCGAAATATTCCGCGGATGAGTAAACGAACGATTTTAATATTTAGGATGCATCCCCTTGTATGGGCGGACAAGTTTGGCTTAAATAGGTTTTATCTCATTGCCAGCACATCAAAATAATATTTAGACAGGGTATTGACATTGAAACGTCCGCCGGCTGGCGGACTTTCAATCGTCATAATATGGTTGACTAGAGTCCATCAATGACATTTAATTGAAAAAGGATTTTTTTTAGCAAAAAATTCAATTAGCTAAACAATTACAATCTTTTTACTACATTTGACAAATAATTGCCTATTCAAACGTTATTTGTTAATAAAACTTAAAATTTGCCTATCTTCATTCTTATACGCTAATCATATTCAAAAACAACGCTATGTGGTGGGTGTTAAACATTTTAACCCCTGGAATGAAAACCTACTCTAACTCATATCAAAAGAATAGCAATTGAAAATCAATCAGTTAAAAAAATTAGTCTCTAAATACCAAAATTTGATGCAGCAATTGGGGATTTTTTTTCTAAGTGATTAAATTGTAATTGATTAAAAATACATGAAATGTATTGTTGATTTTTTTCTATTTTTTTTCTGCTGATTTTGATTATTTGAATTTTATTGTATATTTGTTTCGCGTTTTATGTCTATTTTAAGAATAAAATATTATTTCTAGTTATTTCAAATTAACCTAAATTCAAACTTTAAAAAAGGAGGATTACATGTTTTCAAATGTTTACAAGTTTAAATTGTTAATGGCGCTTTTGCTGGTACCTTTCCTGGTATCTGCAGACCCACCAGGATGGGACAAACCAGACCCATCGATCTTCACCAATGTGATAAATGTGCCGGTTGGTGTTGTTCCAATGCTTTATGGCGCGGCCATTGAGGATGGTGATTGGATCGGCGTATTTTTTAATGATGCAGGAGCCTTGGTATGCGGAGGTTCAATTGAGTACATTGCTGGTAATGCTAACGGGTTCTCAGCTTACGGTGATGATATTTTCACACCGGGTGTAAAAGAGGGCTTCGCTAATGGGGAGTCTTTTTTGTGGGCAATTTATGATGTCAGTGAAGATACAACTGTTTACGGAGAAGCTGACCCTGATGGTGCTTTTACGTTTCCTGGTGCTTCGTACACAATTACGGCCCTAGCTGCTCCTGGCGGATTTATAGTTGCTGCTTCTGCTTCACCGGAGTTAATTTGCCCCGGGGATTTACAGCAAGCTTTACTTACTGCTACTGATATTAGTGGTACTGCCACTTCATGGAATTGGTACGTTGACCCTGACCCTACCATAGTTGGTACTGGAAATTCGTTTCTGAAAACAGGTATTACAGAAACAACAACCTTTAGGCTTGAAGCTTATGACGGAAATTTGACAGCCGAAGCTTTTGTTACGGTTACTGTTAATACAGTAAATGCCGGGCCTGATGAGTCGATCTGTGTTTCCGATACCAGCTACACACTGGCCGGGGCTGTTGTTGTTTCAACGATCCCTAACATTGCGTGGACTACTTCAGGTGCTGATGGTTATTTTGAAAATCCTGGCGTTGTTAACGCTATTTATCGCCCTGGTGCTACTGATGGTGATGTTACACTAACATTAACTGTTACTTCAGCTGACTGTGGACAAATGGTCGATGATATGGAGCTAACAGTTGCTCCCGAAGCTACTGTCGATATTCTTGAAGACCATTATTGGATTTGCTATGGTGAAGATTTCCCATTGGCAGGAGAAGTGGTGGCTGAGAATTATGATCCTACATTAATTCAGTGGTTTACAACTAATGGAACTGACGATTGGGCTCCTAACGATAAAGTTTTGGAGCCAACTTATATACCAGATCCTTTTGTAGCTTATGAACAGGGATGTGTAAGACTTGCGGTACTTGTTTTTTCAGAAGATCCATGTACAGCTAACGCTGAAGATTCTTGCTGGGTAACATTTGTAAAACCGCCAACTGCAATTGCAGGGGCAGATACTTTAGTATGTGCGGATGTTGCTACACCATTTACCTTTGCTGATGCTTTGGTAACTTTTGATACAATTGCAACGCAAAACCCAACTTGTGCTGCTATAACAAATGTTATTGAATGGACACACAACGGTGGTGGTAGCTTTATTGATGCTACAATACAAAATCCAACCTATGTTTATGGTGGAGATGATCTTGTACTTGGTGGGACCATAGAGTTTACCTTAACTGCTACCACGCTCGAAGCTTGTGCCCCCGCAGTTTCTACTACATCAATTGAGATCCAGATAGCACCAACTATTGATATCAAGGAAGATACATATACAATTTGTGAAGGTCAGAATATGGACTTTACAGATGAGGTAGTTACCAATGGTGAATATTCACTTGTCCAATGGACTGTTTTAAATGGATTTTATGAATTTGTTCCCGATAACATTCTTGAGCCTATTTATTATCCAACAGCTCAAGATATTACTGTTTTTAAGGAAACTGGAGTATGTGTTCGTGTTAAAGTTGTAGCTGCACCAATCAGCCCATGTCTAATTCAGGCAGAAGATAGTGCACAAATTTGTTTCCAGTTGTTACCTACAATTGCCGATATGGATGATGCTACTATTTGTGCAAACGAAGTATTTGAAACAGCTCCTGTGGTTGAAAATGCAGCAATGCCTTACCTATGGACTGTTGTCCCTGCTGACGGCGGTACATTTGCCACTCCCGATGCATTGGTAACCGAGTTTACTCCCAATGTAGCTTATGTAAATACTACAGTTGAATTGATTTTAACTGTTCAGTCTGTTGGACCTTGCGTTGATCCTGTTTCTGCTTCAATGGACCTCTATCTTGAGTGTCCTCCTTATGTTAATGCAGGACCTGATATGCTTATTTGCGAAACTGATTCAGCAATACTTGTTTGCGATACTGCATGTGTTGAGTACGCGATGTGGGCAACAACCGGTGACGGGTATTTCGAATGCCCGGGTTGTATAGATCCAACTGTATATTACCCAGGTCCTGGCGACATTGCTGCTGGCTGTGTTACTTTGGTGCTTGTAGGTTATCCTGTTGAACCATGCAAATTGTGGGAAGTTGATAAGATGGTACTCTGTTTCAGCCCTGCCCCATATGTTTATGCAGGACCAAACGATACCATTTGTGAAGACGGCGTAGCCTATGTAAGTGGTGTTGCCACTGATGTGGCCAGCCATATTTGGGTTACTCCATTTGGTTCAGGTAGTTTTGATAACGATACCCAGTTGAGTACGTTCTATACACCTGGTATTACGGATGCGGTGGAACCTGTTGCTTTAGTCCTTATTGGTGCGCCAATTTATCCATGTACTGTTGAAGCATCTGATACTTTGTGGTTGACAGTTCAAAATTTACCCGAAGTTGATGCTGGTGTTGCTGATACAGTGATGTGCGAAACTGGGACCCTTGCATTAACAGATGCTACCGAATCGTATACAGATGCCGTTCTTTGGACAGGTGATGGTACTTTCCTCCCAAGTGCTGACGTACTTAATCCAACATTTACGCCAAGTGATGATGCAATTGATTTAGGAGTTGCTGCGCTTACCCTTACAGGTGCGCCTATTCTCCCATGTACGGTATATGATGAGGATTTTATGACAGTTGTTATTCAATTGAACCCAACAGTTGATATTTTCCCTACAGATACCATTATTTGTGAAGGTGATAATTTTAATTTCGAAAACTTGGTAACATACGGCGAATATTCTGCTCTTATATGGTTTACAACCAATGGTGATGGCGTATTTACAGATCAAGCTGGTGCTCCAAGCCTTCACGAGGAGTGGCCAATATATTGGCCTAATCAAACTATTGACTGGCCACAGTGTCCTATAACAGTAATTGTTACAGTTTCACCTGTAAGTCCATGCCTTATTGAAGCTACCGATTCAATACATATCTGCTTCCAGCCACCGGTTGAAGTTTCTGCAGGAGTTGATACTGTGATTTGTGAAGACGATACTTACACAATGCAACCGGTTCTCGACACGCTTACTGTTAGTTCAGTACATTGGACAACAAAAGGTGATGGTACATTCAATGATCCTCTCGATCCTAATGCAGTTTATACCCATGGCCCTAACGACAGGGATTTAGGATATGCAGAATTGTGTATCACAGCTCAGGGTTTGGCAACTTGTGATTCTGTAGGAGATTGCATGTTACTCTATATTACATGGAAGCCGGTAGCTTATGCCGGGCCTAATGACACTATTTGCGAGCAACTCTGTCAGCCACCATGGACAAATGGACAGGCACATCTTGATGGCGCTGTTGAATACAATTGTGGACAATATTGGACAAGCGCAGGTGACGGTACATTTGATGATGACATGATTCTAAATCCAATTTACACGCTAGGCTTAGCCGATATTGCAGCCGGTTCAGTAGATCTTTACCTGCATGCTTTAGCTTGCGCTCCTTGCGATGGTGAAGTTGTAGATACTGTTACTGTAACAGTACAATTCTTCCCCGAAGCCAATGCAGGTCCTAACCAGACCGTTTGTGAAGATGATCCTGTTCAGCTTGCTGGTACAGCCATGTATAATAATGGTGTATTCTGGGATTTCGCACTTCTTGGTGAAGGCGATGGTACTTTCAGTAGCCAGATCGAAGACGATCCGATGTATTATCCCGGTACTGCTGATATCGATAGTGGATATGTAGAATTAATATTCGTTGCTTTCCCAATCAGTCCTTGTACTTATCCTGCTGCCGATGTAATGACGATTTTTATTACACCTAAGCCAATTGCTATAGCAGGCCTTGATGCAACAATCTGTGCTGGTGAGGAACATCCATTAGATGGATACGTTGAAAACGCTACAGGTGGATTTGCATGGAGAACTGATGGTGATGGAACTTTTACTCCTGACAGTATCACACTAACAGCTACTTATATTCCTGGTATAGAGGACAAGTCTGTTATTCTTAATCCTGATGGTGAAGTTG
>CAZBDF010000122.1:0-10980 GCA_964490385.1 uncultured Lentimicrobiaceae bacterium
TAAATCATGAAACAATTCATTTTCACATTAATATTTCTTACATTTTCATCTACTATATTTGGCCAATCCTGGAATTGGGCAAATAGTGCTGGAGGGCCTCCGCCTGATTTTATCACATCATTAACAGCAGACCCTTTAACAAATACTTATGTTGGATTATCTGCCTGGCATGCAGAGGTTGTAACCTTTAATAGTGGTGAATTTACTTTGGATGGTACTACCGATTTTTTTCTTGTTAAATATAATGTTTTAGGAGAAGAAGTTTGGGTTAAACAATTTGGTGGACCGTACTGGATGGGTCCGGGACATAATGACGAGTTAAGGGATGCTATTTGGTCTCTCAAATATTGTAATTCATCAAATAGTTTATTAGCTTTTGGCAGTTTTGCCAGTTATTGCGATTTTGGGGTAACCACGTTAAATGCTCACGATTTTTGGGATCAGGATGTTTATATTGCAAAATTCGATCTGGATGGAAATTGTATCTGGGCTAAAAGTGCCGGGGGTGATGGTGAGGAGAGGCCAAATACAATGTCCGTAGATGCAAACGGAAATTCATATACACTATCCGTGTTTCCATGGTATGGTAATTTTGGGGAAATACAGGTTACCAATGGTGGCCACCTGGCAAAGTATGATCCGGAAGGAAATGTATTATGGGTAAAAAAGATATTTACAAACCCAAGCCCTGGATCGAATTTTCCACTGTGGTTTGGTACAAGTAATATTATTAACGGCTCCCTGTACATTGCAGGTTACAATACAACATCCACATTCACATTAGATACCATTACCTATTCAAATACAGGCTACCTTGGCCATATAGTTGCAAAATTCGACCTGGAAGGAAATATCCATTGGCTAAGGTGTATCGGAGGGCCAACTTCTGATGGGCTCATCCAACAACTGGCAGAGGACGAATCAGGGAATATTTACTTTTCAAGCTATTTCAAGGGCGATTATGCCACCTTCGGATCAGATACTATTTTTTCCACTGCAGAAAAGGAAATGTTTGTTGCAAAATATACTGCTTCCGGTGAACCAATTTGGATTAGGCAATCCCATGCTACTCAAATGGCTAAAGGTATAGGAGGTTGTATTGGATACGATGGTTATTTTTACACTACCGGAAGTTTTAACGGGACTATGGACTTTGGAAGCTTCCAGCTCAACTCCATTTCTAACCAAGACATATTTTTGCTAAAAATGGATCAGGAGGGGAATTTTATTGCAGGAGACAATACCAATGGAGGTCTGGGTACTTCACTCCTGCAAAACCCGGATGGTACTATTAACATACTTGGCTTATTATACAATACAGCTACATTTGGCAACACTATTCTATTGGAACAAGGCCCTGGCGGCTGGGGCGATATGTTTATTGCGCAACACACACCTTTAGTAGTTGGATTAAACGAAAAGGATAAAAAGGAACCTGGCAACACCCTCCTCATCTACGCCAATCCCAGCCAGGGCCGTTGTACCATTAGCATACCGGAAGAGTTGCAAAACGAGAAAACGCTTTACCTTCTGGTGTATGGCAACACCGGCCAACTCATCCACCACGAAACCATTGATTTGCAGGCGGAAGCTATCAGCATTAACCTGGAGGCGTTTGCCAAAGGGATTTACAATGCAGTGCTAACAAACGGAAAAATAAAGTACGAAGGAAAGATTGTGTTTGAGTAGGGAAAGGAAGATGTAAGAAGTCAGATGTAAGATGCCCGCCTTGCCGGCGAGGCAGGTAAGATTTTTGATCTAAGAAACATCACAGATCAAAAATCAAACATCAGATATCTTGTAATAAAAATGGAGACCAGGTTTTAGTTCCAAGCTATTGGCACTTTGCAAGGATATTGATGCAATTCCTGGGCATGAAACCTGGAAGATACTATAAATCCCAATTTTTCTTTTACTGTTCAATCAAATCCGGCCTTCTTTCCCTGGTCCTTTCTTCAGCCTTTTCCATCGCCCATTCCTTAATTTTTCCTTCGTGACCCGAAAGTAGGATATCCGGAACCTTCCAGCCCTGGTAATCGGCGGGACGGGTATAAACAGGAGGGCTCAAAAGGCCGTCCTGAAAGGAATCAGACAAAGCTGAGGTTTCATCGCCTAATACTCCGGGAATAAGCCGCACTATACTATCAGTCACAACGGCAGCAGCCAGTTCCCCACCCGATAGCACATAGTCGCCGATGGAAATCTCTTTAGTAATGTAATGCTCACGCAAACGCTCGTCGATACCTTTGTAATGGCCACAAAGCAAAATTATATTTTCGAATGTGGAAAGTCGGTTAGCTAGAGCCTGGTTAAAAACCTCACCATCGGGTGTCATAAAAATAACCTCATCATAATTGCGTTCAGCTTTGAGTTTATCAATCAAATCGGCGATGGGCTGAATCATCATCACCATACCCGCGCCATGGGCAAAGGCGTAATCATCCACACGTTTATGCTTGTTCTTGGCATAATCGCGGATGTTGTGCAAATGGATTTTGGTCAGTCCTTTTTCTTTGGCCCGTTTGATTATTGAGTGATTAAAAGGCCCGGTGAACATTTCGGGGAATATGGTGAGTATGTCGATTCGCATAGATATGTGTTTGGCGTTTGGTGTCCCGAAAAGTAGAAAATTTCCAATTTTCATAACTTTTCGAGGATGCACGAAAAACTAAGAAATCAAAGATTTCAGGTTTTTCGGCATTTGGCGTTTAGCATTTTGTATTTAGAGTTTGTCCGTTTTGAATTCAGCGTTCAGGATTCAAAAAAATAATTAGTTTTGATTTTTAAATAGATAATTTGAAAAAGATAGCTCCTTTAATTCATCGTCGGCTCCGTTGGATATTTAGTCCACATTTGGTAGTCCCCGCCAAGTTTTAGCAAAGTATCCTTCCAAAGTTTATCAGGGTCGGATTCCATAACCTGTGCAGAATTGATGTTGGAAACAACCCATGAATCGCGCTTCAATTCCTCGTCAAGTTGTTTAGGGCTCCATCCGGCATAACCGATGTAAAACTTTAATTTGCTTTCATCAATCTGGTTCAGGAGCATCATTTCTTTCACCTGGTTCAAATCACCGCCCCAATAGAGCCCCTCCACAATGGGCATGCTATCTTCAACCACATCGCCCATGGTGTGGATAAAAAACAGGCTGTCGGTTTTTACCGGGCCACCCAGATATACTTTTGAAGTAAAACTCGGAAAATCTTTGATGATCTCGTTAAAATCCACCACCATTGGTTTGTTAATGATCACCCCAAATGAGCCCTCCTCGTTATGTTCGGCCAGCAAAATTACCGAACGTTTGAAATAATAATCGAACATAAAGGGCTCCGAAATCAGTATTTTTCCCGGGCCAGGTTTAATGTTGTTCGTTTTGATTTTTATGATGTCATCAAATTCTTCCATTGCGCAAATTAATTTGGCTACTTTTGAAATTTCAAAAATTAAATGTACTACTTTCTGCAACAAACCAATGAATTCTGCTGATAAAAATACAACTTATCTTTCGCTCCGCAAAAAATACCCGGTTTTTATTTACGAGAAATTTGAAATAGAGACTGGAAATGCCGGCCTCAAAGCCCGGTTTTATTTTAATATTTCAGATCAATTTCATTTCACACCTGAAATAATTATCCCACAAAAAACATTTCTTAACTTTCGGATAAATCAGGCTGAACTGGAAAACCTTGTTTTTCATATGGGCATGGTCGAGTTGATCAGTTATTGGAAAGCTACCTGTTCGCCAGAGGTAATTATTAAAGCAGGGAAACTGAACCAGGATCAGATTGATTGGTGGAAAAAATTATACTTCAATGGCCTGGGTGAGTTTTTCTATTTGAATGGAATTCAATCTTCGCAAGAAGATTTTATGAAAATTACTTCCGCAGGCGAAAGCGATTTCTCTCTTTTTGAAGTAAACAGTAACGAAGGTTTCCTCGTTCCTATTGGTGGAGGAAAAGATTCGGTGGTGACGCTTGAAACCCTTACACGGGCTGGTAAAAAAGCTATCCCTTTCATTGTTAACCCAAGGAAAGCCAGCATCGAAACAGTGAAGAATGCCGGCTTTTCCGAAGAAGATATTTTGACTGTAAAGAGATGCATTGACCCCGGACTGCTTGAACTGAACCGGAAAGGGTTTTTGAACGGCCACACACCATTTTCGGCAGTATTGGCTTTTACTTCTCTCCTTGCTACGAGTTTGGCAGGACTTACAAACATTGCACTGTCTAACGAATCGAGCGCCAACGAAGCAACTGTTATCGGCACCAACGTTAATCATCAGTATTCAAAATCGTTTGAATTTGAAAATGATTTCAGAAATTACACAAGGAAATATATTTCGGAGGATTATAATTATTTCAGCTTTTTAAGGCCTTTGAACGAGCTGCAAATTGCACAGGCTTTTTCAAAATACCCTCAGCACTTTAGCAGTTTTAAGAGTTGCAATGTTGGGAGTAAGACTGACACCTGGTGCGGCAAATGTCCAAAATGTTTATTTACATGGATTATTTTATCACCATTCATCGAACAGGAAAAGCTGAAAGTAATTTTTGCGGCTGATCTTTTTAACGACACCGGTTTAATTGGAATACTTGAAGAGTTGATCGGCAAAAGCGATATCAAGCCATTTGAATGTGTGGGCACAATTGAAGATGTGAACATGGCGCTGACTTTAACAATCGATCAACTCGAAAAAAATAATCAGCATCTTCCCTTTTTACTGGCTCATTTCAAAGCATTGCCTCAATATCGCGCAAATAAAAATATCGATCCAAAAACCAGCCTCGCGCAACTAAATCCCGAACATTTTTTGAGCGATGAATTGTTAACCCTAGTCAAAAATACAGTAGCATGAAAGAACGCTTGAGGCAACATATTGCTGGCAAAAAAGTGGCCATTCTGGGTTTTGGCAGGGAAGGACGATCGAGCTACAAGTTGATTAAAAAATACTTTCCTTTCCAGGAAATTTGCATTCTGGATAATAATCCCAACACAAATATTGCTGAAGCTAAAAATGACCTCAAAACCACTTTTCAACTTGGCACAGATTACCTCAATCAAATTGACACTTTTGATGTGATTTTCAAATCGCCCGGCGTTTCGATAGAAGGGTCCGGCATTTTAATCCCACGCGAAAAAATCCTAACACAAACTTCGCTTTTTATCGAAAATTATTCATCGCAGATTGTTGGTATCACCGGCACTAAAGGTAAAAGCACAACATCCAGCCTGATCCATCACATTTTTGAAGTTGCCGGCAGGAAATCGGTTTTTGTGGGAAACATTGGCGTGCCACCCTTCGATGCCATCGATGAAATTGAAGACGGTTCTACCATCATTTTCGAGTTGTCGGCGCATCAGTTGGAGCAAACTATAAAATCACCCCACATCGCCATTTTGCTAAATATTTACCCCGAACATCTCGATTATTTTAAATCTTTCAACAGCTATATTGAAGCAAAACTCAGAATTGCAACCTATCAAAACAAAGAAGACTTTTTCGTTTACAACCCGGATGATTTGGATTTCCTGAAAAAGGAAATAAATACCTGTCTGGCCACGCATATCAGAACTTCAATTAAGCCTACACAGGAAGCTGAAGTTTGCTTAAAAAGCGAAAAGATATTCTCGCCACTGATGGCGGGACAAGATATTAATGTGAGTAATAGAAAACTTCCCGGAAAGCATAATTTAAAAAATATACTGGCAGCAGCTTCAGCCTGTCTACTCAGCAACATTTCACCGGAATTTATTGAAGAAGGCATCAACACTTTTCAGCCACTTGAGCATCGCCTTGAATTTGTCGGGAATTTTGGAGGCATCAATTTTGTCAACGATTCCATTTCAACCATCCCCGAATCAACAATCGAGGCACTTAAAACCATAAAAGATGTTGATACACTTATCCTGGGTGGTTTCGATCGGGGAATTGATTACTCAATTTTGGTTAATCACCTCGAGAAATATCCTGTCGCAAATATTTTTTATACCGGGAAGGCCGGCATCAGGATGAACAAATTATTGCAGGAGCAATCTATTGTGGGGCTCAGGTCATATTATTTCAAGAAATATGCAGAACTACCGGAATTGATTTCAAAAAATACACAACGCGGAAAAACATGCCTCCTCTCCCCAGCCGCCTCCAGTTACGACCAATTCAATAATTTTATGGAACGTGGGAATGCATACAAAAAAATGGCAGGACTTCTCGGGAAGTCCTGCCAATAATTTTTTACAAGGAAAATAATTTATTCGGCTACCTATTTTTTATCAGGTTCCGGCTTTTTTTCCTCTGTAGCCTTCTTAGCTTCTTTTTTAGGTTTTTCTGCGGCCTCAGCCTTAACTTCCTTTTTCGCCGGCTTTTCTTTCACTTCAGCTTTAGCAACTTCTTTTACAGGAGCTTCTTTCACTTCAGCTTTTACTTCTTCGGCTTTCTTTTTGGTGGCAGCTGGCTTTTTCGCTTTTGGAGTGGGTTTTTTCTTTTCTTCTTCCACCTTAACTACAGGCTCAGTTGATCTGGCCGATTTTTTTGGTCTTGACACGCCATAAGTACCTCTGATTATTTTACCGCGTTTTGTTCTTTGGTCACCTTTTCCCATACTATTTATCTTATTAGGTTCATATTCAATTTCAAGCGGACAAAAGTAAGGAAATAAATTGAATGCTTAACTGACCTAAGTGCTAATTAATTTTTTGGGCGGCTGGCGGGCCTGCCTCGCCTGTGCTGAAGGCTAAAATCTAGGCTATAATTTGGGCGGCTGGCGGGCCTGCCTCGCCAGTGCTGATTATTTATGTGGTTTATAATTTGGGCGGCAAGGCGGGCTTTCCGTTTATAGTGGTTTCATGCCGGCTGTTTTTTGTAAGCCGTGCGGGGTCTTCCTTCGTCAGCCTCCGCCAGCCAACAAAAAATCCTACCGCCATTTCAACCAGCTATCACTTCAATCCCTGCCGCAGCATGCTATGTACATGCGGTTCTTATCAAGAATAAATCTTATGAAAATACACGTACGACAATACCAAAAGTCCGATAAGGAAAATATTTATTAAAGTTACAAATATTGAATCATGATGGCGATATCCAAACTACTAAATTCATGTTTTGAAAAATTCTTTTTCCAAAAGGTCACTTCTCTTCACCACCTGGCGTGCCCAATTTAAAAGGATATCAATTCTTTCGCCTTCCGAAATTTGCCATTCAATGTTAGAGTTCCTAATCTTCTCGGTAAGATAAAAAAGTGAAATACCTGCTGATACAGAAATGTTAAAACTTTCGGTAAAGCCGTACATTGGAATTTTCACAAACTCATCAGCAAGCGTAAGGGCGTTTTCGGTCAACCCGCGCATTTCGGTACCAAACACCAATGCAATCGGGCCTTTATCAATCGAAAGCTCCTGAAGGCTGACATCGTTTTTGTGGGGCGTAGTAGCTACAATCCTGTATCCTTTATCACGAAGCTTTTGCAAAGCATCAGGAGTATTATTTTCCTGGCCATTATGTTTTATCATCGTCAGCCACTTTGACGAACCGAGCGCAATGTCGGGATTCACTTCATATTTATTTTGGTTTTCGATGATGTGCACATCCTGCACACCAAAACAATCGCAGGTACGCAACACAGCACTCGCATTGTGGGGCTGATAAATATCCTCAAGCACAACAGTCAGATACTTTGTCCGCTTACTTATAATTTCTTCGAATTTTGTGCGCTTGTTTTCGGTAACAAACCCTGCCAAATATTCGTAGAGTTTCTGCTTGGTTTCAAAATCCATCTTCAAAAAAATATTGTTTCTACTATGATTATAGTGGGCAAAATTTGCATAAAGATTACTAATTTAAAGGATTCAGGCCAGAAGACAGGAGCCCGCCTTGCCTGTTCGCCGCTTCGCTTTGGCAGGCGGGCCAACGAAGCAAATTAGATATCTTCGGTCTTCTGACTCCTGTCTTCCGTCCTATGGCTATGATGATTTTTTTCGTAAACATGAGTTAATTCATATCTTCAATAAATTCGTAGTCCAACAAAAATTATAGGTTTCTTTCAGGGTAAATATCGTTCCACCATTCGGGCTGATCTTTCAGCCATTTATCGTACCAGGCCAAAATCGTTTTCTGCCATTCAATACGTTTCTTGTAGTCCGTAATATGGTGATTCTGTCCTTCCACTTCAATCAATTCAACCGGCTTACCCAACAGTTTTAAAGCAGTATAAAGCTGGATACTTTCACCGGGAGGTACATTGGTATCGTCAGTTCCATGCAAAAGTAGCAATGGCGTTACAATTTTATCGGCATTAAATAAAGGGCTTTGATCGATGTATAATTTACTGTTGTTCCAGGGAAAACTGTTTGCCGAGGCAACCGAACTATACAAATACCCCCAATATCCTTCGCCCCAATAACTCGAAATAGAACTAATGCCGGCATGTGAAATTGCAGCCGCAAAAATATCAGTGCGGGTTTGCAAAAGCATAGTCATAAAACCACCGTAAGATGCTCCCATACATCCAACCCTGTCTGCATCAATAAATGGATGTGTCTCTACAAATAGTTGCGTTCCCAAGATGATTTCATCAGCAACGGTAATCCCCCAATTATTTACATGAAGTGCTGAGAACGGTTGTCCATACCCCACTGCTCCACTCGGTTGAAGTACATAAACTACATAACCCTGAGCAGCAAATAAGTTTTTAGGGTACCTACCTCCAAAAGCCCGGTCAACAGGACTTGTGCCACCATAATAATATACGATCAATGGATATTTCTTGTTCTCATCGAAATCGGGTGGATAATAAACCGATCCATCAATATCAACATTTGAATAATTCTTAAAAGTCCAATCTTCAGTTTCTCCAAACGCAATATTTTCATAGGCTTCCTTTTGAGGATTGGCAATTTCGATGATTTCTCCCGTTGCAAGATTTATTTGGTTGGCATGTTTTGGAGTGGAAATACTACTACCGGTGCAAACTGCTGTTGAACTATTTTTAGATATCGAAATATTATTGACAACATCGAAACCTGACTCTACCTTTTCAAAATAACGGGTATTTAAATCATATTCAAAAATTCGAACATAGGTACTATCGGAAGCTAAGAAGTAAAGTAAGTTTTCATCAAAATTACTCCAAGTAGCTTGTCTCACAGAAGGGTTAAACGATAATGTTATCGGATCAACATCCCCTGAAGACATATTATATATGTAAGCTTGGGTATCATAATCATTTGGAATAGCATCGCCACCTCCGCTAACACCCAAATCACCAAAGAGCATCGGAGACCCAGTAACCAGAAGGGAAGCACCGTTTGGGGAATAGCTGCAGGAACCCGAAAAACGCTTTACCCAGATCGTATCAAGATTGTTAGTTTCCAGGTCCATTTCCATTAAATACTGTTTGGAATAGGGACGCTCATTGAAATCAGGAACATTAACACTAAAAAGGATTTTTTTTCCATCCGGACGAATATCTTGCAAATTTGTGGACAAATGCCCGTAGGTCAATCGCTCGGTAAAACCGGACTGAACATCCAGCCTATACAAGGAATTACGGCTACGCCACCACGGCCATCGATCGGACATGCCTTCCAGTCGATTCAAACCTGAACTATTCTTTTCAGGTTTTTCTGAAATATTGTAAACAATAAACCTTTCATCATCTGACCAGGAATAGCCGCTCAAATCTTTAATATTCTCCAACAGAATTTTTTCTGTCATCAAATCTAAATCAAAAAGCCAAATCGATGATCCATTGTCTTTTGATGATGTGGTATAAGTAAGTTTCCTCCCTTGTGGGGTCCACCGTAAACCTGAAATATCAGTATTCCTGAATGATTGGATCAACCTGTTCGAACTCAAATCCCGAACTTCAGACCACCTTTTAGATTTGCCATCAGCAGCACTTCTCTCCGAGTACCTGAGCAAAACCCAATCTCCATCTGGCGAAATCGAAACCGAATTAATGAAAGTACCGTTCAGTAAATGATCAATATCCATTTTTTGTTCTGGTGCCAAATCAACACTTAAAGCATCCCGGCTATCCTTATCATCAAATTTAACGGCTGTCTTTAATTTCCATTCACTGTCATTTCCCAATGGTTTTACAGATTTAATCAAGAGCAGGTGCTTTCCATTTTCGAGTTTACACTTTTTGCTGCTACTGCCAACCTTCTCGGCATCATCGCTGTCCAGAGACTTTTTACTCGTTATCAATTTCGCATCCAAATAAGCCTCGAACATTTGCGGGCTGGAAATTTCAAAAGCAGCTTCCATCCATCGATCAACATTAATAAAAGCTGCAAAGTAACACAGTTGAGCGATATCTTTTTTGGAACGACGTTCAGCTAAGACAAAATCATCCTTGCCTGCTTTTACATTTTCCCACTTTAAATTAATACCGTTGATCGTAATTGCATCATTCAATCGGGGCTTTAGTTTTGCAGGATTGAGATAATTATATTCAAGCAAATTTTCGTCACTAAACTTTTCACCTTTTAAGTTTTTGACAGAATCATATGCAGGACTTTTTATGTCTATCGCTCCCAATTTTAGCAACTCTCCAATAAAAACTTCAGGTTCATCATTTTCAATATCCTGCGCAAATACAGGCAATGCATCCAGAAGGAAAACTGGAACCAAAACAAACATTACTAAAAGCTTAAAAATCGATGAATCATTTACCATTAGTTGATTAATTAAAGATTAGTATTATAGAAAGCTAATTGAGCCTTAATTTTTGAACTATCACTAATTAAAAATTATACAGCTTTCAAGGTGATACTTCAATGCCGTACTCAAAACAATTTTACAAACAGAATAACATATGAAATTACCCCCACGATAAAATAGGCAGGAAGGTAAATTTGAGTTTTTGATTTATCCAGTACAGATATGAAAACCAAAGCAATTAAAAACTGGGTAAAATAAAGAAGCGAAAATACTATCAGGATATTAGAATTGAAGAAATCGTTAAACAAAAGATAAAGTAC
>CAZBDF010000123.1:0-10960 GCA_964490385.1 uncultured Lentimicrobiaceae bacterium
TCCTCCCTCTTTCCCTTTTATTTATTTACTTTGCAACTCAAATTGCATTTCATCAACTTATGCCCAAACTATCAGTTGTCATCATCACTTTTAACGAGGAGCGGAATATTGGCCGCTGTCTTGAGTCGGTAAAGGCTATCGCTGATGAGATTGTGGTGGTAGATTCATTTTCGACAGATAAGACCAGGGAAATCTGCGAAAGTTATGATGTGAAGTTTATCGAGCACGTCTTTGAAGGTCATATCAAACAAAAGAACTTTGCCATCAGCCAGGCTAATTACACCCACCAGCTTTCGCTGGATGCCGATGAAGCCCTGTCGGAGAAACTTAAAGCGGAGATATTGAAGATTAAAGACAACTGGGATGCAGATGGCTATCGGATGAACCGCCTGTCGAACTATTGCGGTAAATGGATCAGGCACAGTGGCTGGTACCCCGATACTAAACTGCGGCTTTACAACTCGGGCAAAGGCCAGTGGGCTGGGATGGATCCGCACGATAAATTTGAACTTGAACAAGGATGTTCCATTAGGAAATTGAAGGGTGATATTTTACACCATACCTATTATAGCATTGACGAGCATATTTTGCAGGCTAATAAATTCAGTTCTATAGCAGCCAAAGAGTTAGTTTCAAAAGGCAAGCCAATTTATTTTATCAAGATTTTTTTAAATCCCATTGCCAAATTCATTCGCAATTATATTCTCCACCTTGGATTTTTAGATGGATTTTATGGCTTTATTATTTGCCAGATCACTGCCAACGAAACTTTTTTAAAGTATATCAAAGCATGGCAGATGAGGAAAGGGAGATAGTAGTGGGACAATGATTAAATGATTGAATGCGAGAATAATGGAATGGTTATATTGTTAAATTCAGAACTCTTGACCAGTTCGTGTCATTTTGAGTTCCAAGCCCCGGAAAGAGAGGCCTCAATGTGTGATAGCAAATGGTAATAGATTTCTCCTGGCAACACTCCTCTTCGCTTCGTGTTTTGGTCGAAACGACATTGTCGAAGTTGAACAAAAGGGGGAAGGGAATAGCGGGCGCTCCGCGCCCGCTATTCCCTTCCCCCTTCCTACTTCAAAGCCCTTTGTCACCTCGAAAGAGCTTGCGACTGAGAGGCCTATTTTTTGCTTGTCTTTTATATTTTACAAAACTTATCATTAGTACCGAAAATTTGCGTAGCAAATTTGAAGAGAAAAATCTGAAAAGTACGACACGTTATTTACGATGGGTCAGGAGTCTGAAATTGTTAACCTCTCTACTATCTACCTTCTAATCGAAAAATATTAAACAAATAATCGTTAATCAATTACTTCCTTTTTGTATCCAATAAACCCTAAGCTGGACTAGCCAGAGCCAAACAAGGAGTTCTTTTATACAAAAGCACAAAATCCTCACATTGTGATGCCTCTGGCAAAAGCATAAAAATCAAATAAATTTCAAAATCCAAATTTTCAAAATCTAAAAAATTTTGTTAATAAAACATGATTTAACTATCCCGTTTTTTTTTGAATTTTAAACATTGTGATTTGTTTTGGATTTAGATATTTGATTTTTGGATTTTTAAAGTTCTGCCAAAGACCGAAGGAAGTCCGTATGGAAAAATGCAACAAATTTAAAAAATAGACACTATTCCCCCTATAAACCCTTCCCTCCCTATTCCCTATACCCAATTCCTTTTTCCCCTTCAGGACGAAAAGAAAAGCTTAACCCGATCACGTAAAAGTCGGAGTTTGAACTTACCTGTTTGTTCAGGTTCGCAAAGTTCACCTTCTTTAAACGGCGACCCCATCCTCAAATAAAATTCCCTGAAAGTAGAATTGCTGATGCCCCATTTTTTGAGGAACTGCTTGCGGCCGTTGTTCTTTTTTATCCGGCGAACGCTCTTGGAAATAAAATGATAACTCCGGCTTGCTGAAACACCTTTAAAATACCTTACCCCCACCTGCCACAATTTCATCATAAAATCCGGGTCCGAATACATGCCGGGTGTAAATTCCGTACTTAATCCTCCAACCAAATTCCATATTTTTTTATGTACAACCAAAGGATACCAACTGCTTCCGTTCCAATCGCCCCATTCAAATGACTTGTAATTTTCAAGGAGTTCGGTTTCCCTGAAGTTTTCGGGAGAGGAACCAAAGTCTTGTGGTGCGATCACACAGGGATTAAAAGTTTTACGGGGTTCAATTTTAGTTCCGGAAACAGAGAAATAATGGTGGCCAATATTTTGAACTTCTTCCCATAAATAATAATCCCAGTCGGGCAATACATAATTATCGTCATCAATTAAAAGTAGATAATCTGATTTAGCCAGCGATGCAGCGGCATTAAAGGCATAGCACACCCCTACATTGTCAGCGGAAAGGCTGTATGAAAATCCTTGTTCTATGATCCAATCAAGCGAGCCATCGCTACCGTCATTCAAGTGAACAATGATTTGATGTTTGAAGCGGCTGTTTTTCCTTATGCTTTCGATGCACATCTTCAAAAAAGGAAGGTTGTTCCAACTGGGGATCAATATTGAAAATTTGGCATCTTCGGGAAACGTAGCCGGATGAAAGGATATTTTTTCGATGTTCATCAGTTTTTCTTAATTCAATAATTTTTCAAAGATAGTAAACACGGTCGAAGTGTGGAGGGATTAATCGTTTAGGGTGTACAGTAAATTTCACATTGTTATCTCAAATGATTTAATTTCTCGTATTTTGAAGTACATGCATCGAAAACAATAGCCTTCATTTCACAAATGGTATTACTTTTACCCGCTTTTAATCGCGATTGAATGATTTGGACAAAAACGAAATTCTGGAAAAATCTTTATTTCTTCGGCTTATTTTTTATGCTTGTGGCCTTGCCACTCTCCAAGTATATGATGAGCATGGCACAGATGGGTTTCGCCATGTGGTGGCTCGCCGATCCCGAAATCCTGAAAAAATTCAAAGCTTTTTTTAGAAACAAGGCTGCAGTTACTATAGTTTCCTTGTTTTTGCTTCATGTGATCGGCCTGCTATGGACGACTGATTTTGATTATGCGATAAAAGACCTTCGGACTAAAATCCCAATTCTGGCTATTCCTATCATACTTTCCACTTCACCAAAATTGAACCGGAAACAGTTTCATTTCCTAATGATAATTTATATCGCCGCTAACATTGTCGGGTCGCTGTTTAGTATTCACGAACTTGTAACCAAAGATCTTGTCGAAATCCGCTTAGCTTCGATTTTTATTTCACACATCCGCTTTAGCCTCAATATTTGTATTGCCATTTTTGCCGGGGTTTTTCTTGTAGCAAAGAGTTCGTATAATTACTACATCAAAGCTTTGTTACTGATGGCGGTGATATGGCTGATAGTGTTCTTGATAATTCTTGAAGCAATGACCGGTTTAATAATTGTATTTGTTGTTTCAACGATATTGGTAACCTTGTGGATATTCAGGTTAAATAACCTGACAGCCAGGCTTGCGCTGATGGTTGTACTGATTGGTGTCCCATTGGCACTTTTCTTTTATGTGCAGGGCATCTACCTCGAAACATTACCAAAGGAAGAATTGAACATATCAGGTTTGGATAAAACAAGTTCCAGGGGCAATGTGTATTACCACGATACTACAAACTTGATTGTCGAGAATGGATATTATGTGGGTATTTACATCCAGAACGAAGAGCTTAGGGAAGCCTGGAATGAGAGAAGTAGCTATGATTTTGATGGGCACGACAGCCTGGGCCAGGTCTTGCGTTATACCTTGTATCGTTTTCTTACAACCAAAGGCTTGCGCAAGGATTTTAATGGCGTGCAGCAGCTAAACGACAATGAGGTAAGGGCCGTGGAAAGAGGGATTGCCAACATTGATCAAATGGCCGAATCGAGTGTGAGGACCAGGATAAAAACAATTTTCTGGGAGTTCCAGGTTTATTTTAAACAGGGTCATTTATCAGGACATTCAGTAACTCAGCGCATCGAATTCTGGCACGCTTCGGTTCGGATTATTGGAAAGCATTTTTGGATTGGCACCGGAACCGGAGATATTGGGGATGCCTTTAAAGTTGAATACGATGAGATGAAATCTTCGCTCAGCCAAAATGTGAGGTGGCGGTCTCACAATCAATACCTGTCTGTTTTTGTGGCCCTTGGTTTTTTTGGCTTTATCGCTTTCCTGTTTGTTTTATTGGCTCCGGGATATTTCACCGGAATGTACCGCGATTATTTCTTTGCAGTATTTATGATTGTGCTCCTGCTTTCGATGCTTACCGAAGATACCCTCGAATCGCAGGCCGGTGTTACTTTTTATGCATTTCTGACAAGCTTTTTCCTTTTTTCCCGTAAGGAAGCAGAACCATTGTTCGAACACCAAAAGCCGGGGAAGTGATTAATTGTTAAGTATGGAAATGAAGAAATAGACCTTCCAGGTTTCCCGTTTAGGAACATTGTAAATTTTAATAACAAGGAAGCCTAATTAGCAAAAACCTGGAAGGTCTTTATTTGCAACTCTATATTAGGGAATAGTAATTATTAAATATAGGAATGAATTAATAGCAGAAATCTATTTTAATTATCATTTGCGTTGAGGCTTCTTTTTTATAAGTTTGGATCACAAGTTTCAGCTCAGCTTAATGACCAAGTAGATACAGACAATCATAATTATACTTCACCAATGAAAAATAAATGGTTCGCTATAGTTAATCCCAACGCGGGTAGCCGCACAATCAAACGCGACTGGCCTTTAATTGAGAAGCTGCTCAATGAAGCCGGATTTGATTTTACCCATGCTTTTACAACCGGGCCTCTTCATGCCATCGAATTGGTAAAAATAGCTATCGAAGCTGGTGAAAGGAATTTTATTGCCGTGGGTGGCGATGGTACTTTTAACGAGGTGGCAAATGGTCTCTTTTCTCAAAACGAAGTAAAGCAGGATGAATTTACCCTGGCAGCAATTCCTGTTGGCACAGGTAACGATTGGGGTCGCATGTTTAGCATCCCGGCAGAGTACGCAAAAGCCATCGATATCATAAAGAAGGGGAACACCTTTGTTCAAGATGTTGGCATTGCCGAATACCAGGATGGAGATCAAAGAATGCAAAGGTTTTTCGTAAACATCGCCGGGATGGGTTTTGATGCGCTGGTTGCCCATAAAACCAACAGGAAAAAGAAGGAAGGCCAATCGGGTACAATTTCATATTTCATCAATCTGTTGACAAGTTTGCTTGAATTTAAACCGGGTCAGGTTCATATTGAAGTAGATGATGAAGCCTGGGACTTAAATACTTTTAGCCTGACTGTGGGAATTTGTAGGTATAATGGAGGCGGAATGAAACAGTCGCCTTTGGCCATCCCGGATGACGGCTTGTTCGATCTCACCGTGATCAAAAAAATTGGTTTTTTTACCATTGCCATGCAACTGAAGAACTTGTACGATGGTTCATTTATCAATCATCCCAAAATTTTTACTGCAAGAGGAGAAAAGGTCAGGGTAAGTTCCAATATCCCAAACTTCCAACTCGAAGTGGATGGTGAAGGGTTAGGGCAGGGGCCATACGAATTTTCAATTTTGCCCAGGACCCTGAGGGTTGTTATCGGGAAGAAGAATTCTTAATATATAAAACTATACCATTGAATAATAACCAACAATCCGTTAAAGAATCCTATCAGGCACGATTTGAACAATTTAGTCTGGAATACGAAAAAGCTAACAAGAAGATTCGGAATATTTCCATTCTCAGGGTAGCCACTTTCCTTGTGGGGGTTGTCCTGGTTTATGTTGCGGCCGGATATTCGGCAATGCATGTATTTATTGTTTTGGCCATTTTTCTCCCTGCATTTATTGGCTCGGTTGTATGGCACGTAAAAGCCCACAAGCATAGGGATGAATTGAAACGTCTGCAAAACATCAATAAAAATGAACTGGATGCTCTGGATCGAAAATATGATCAGTTCGATAGTGGAAATGAATTCCACGATGATGACCATCATTTTGCCGGTGACCTCGATATTTTTGGTGTGGGTTCCATCTTTCAATTTCTCAACCGTACGTCAACAATCATTGGTAAATCAAGGCTTGCCGCTTGGTTTTTGAATCCTGAAAAAGATATCGAAGTAATTAAAACCAGGCAAAAGGCTGTAGAAGATCTCAATGTAAAGATTGATTGGCGACAGAATTTTCAGTCGGTGGGCATGTGGATGAGCGAGAGCAAAGAGGACAAGCAGGGGATTTTGGATTGGTTAAAAATGCCAACTGATTACCAAAAAGGGATTTTTACTTTCCTGATTTATGCCATGCCATTTATTTCAACTTTTATGTTGGTGATGCTTATCATGGGCTATATCAATTTTCAACTCTTTACCATTTATTTCCTTGTTCCGCTGGGCATTGCTTTTAGTCAGGTACGGAAAATTCAGGCCAAACACGAACTTGTGAGCCGGAAGTCTGAATTGCTGCACAAATACAGCAAGTTGATTGGATTGATAGAAAAAGAAGATTTCGAATCTTCAGCATTGATTGATCAACAGGACAAGCTTAAAACAGCGCATGATGCCAGCGATTCCATCCGAAAACTTTCAAAAATTGTAAATGCCCTTGATGCCCGCTTAAATATTTTTGGCTGGCTGTTCCTGAATTATTTTATCCTTTGGGATATTTATCAAACAAGACGTCTTGAGCAATGGCGCGAAGCCAACCGCGATCATGTCCCTGAATGGTTTGATGTGCTCAGCGAAATTGATGCACTCAACAGCCTGGGGTGTTTTGCATACAACCACCCTGGTTTTATATTGCCAAAGCCTGTTGAACATGCTTTCGATTTAGAAGCTATGGATTGCGGACATCCTTTAATTAACCCGAAGGTCAGGGTTGATAATCCGATAAGTTTCACTTCATGGGACCAGTTTGTAATAATTACCGGGGCAAATATGGCCGGCAAAAGTACTTACCTGCGTACGGTAGCTGTTAATTTTGTCTTGGCCATGGTAGGAGCGCCTGTGTGTGCAACAAAATTTAATTTCAGCCCGGCATCAATTTTCACGAGCATCCGCACCAAAGACAACCTGCTGCAAAACGAATCCTATTTCTATGCCGAACTCAAACGTCTCAAGGCCATCATTGATGAACTGGAAAAGGGCAACCGATTGTTTATTATTTTGGATGAGATATTGAAAGGAACCAATTCCAAAGACAAACAATCCGGCTCAAAGGCCTTGTTGAAACAATTGATCAGGTTTGGCTCCTCCGGCCTTATTGCCACCCACGACCTTGCCCTTGGCGACCTGATAAAAGAATACCCCGAAAATATCCGCAACATGCGATTCGAAGTGGAGATAATCAACGACGAATTAGAGTTTGACTATAAGCTGAAAGACGGCATTTCCAGAAACCTCAATGCTACCTTTTTGATGAAGAAGATGGGGATCACGATTTAGCCTGTCTTTAAAGTAAATTTCATTTAGATATCCATAGCCCCTTTACGGGGGAGGTAGTATCAAATTTATTATTCTCCGGTATTTATGCCGGGTTTACGTAAAAGTAACGACTTTATGGACGGACACTATTTATGGTATTTAGATAAGGATTTATCCTCATCACAAATTTTTCTTCAATTCGATGATAAATTCAAAATACCTGAACCGATAGTAGTTATTCAATGACTTAGGTCAATTTTACTTTAAATATTCATGTTGCCTGATAAGGTAATTCTAACTGGGCACTAATGATCGACAAAATATATTATAATGATTCACATCTGGTTTTCAAAAATATTTAATAAACTTGCATTTATTATTCACTCATTTTAAAACCTATCATTTATGAAAAAAGTAGTGTTATTCGTTGCGATAGTTTTGATCGCAACGCTCGACTCTTTTGCACAGGAGTACAAAGTTGTTACAACTGTTGAATCTGTTGTTCCTATGGGAATAGGGCGTTCCAGAATTATCGAAACCACCGACAGCCTGGATGTAAAAAATTTTACCACCAGCCGGACTGACGGCAAAAAAAGCAACCAAAAAACTGTAAACCGGAAGGATGCCAAGGTTGATAAATTTAACGAAACCAAGCTCCTCAACTTTTATAGTGCCGTAGGTATCAATTTCCAAAACATTGCCTCCAACGACGCACTGATTTCTTCAAAAATCAATAATCTCATCAGCGAAGGCTGGGAGTTGAAATTTGTTTTGAGCGGTGTAGAAAGCGATGCCGGCAAAGGCGATGGTACCGGAATTTTTATTACCAGGTTTATTTTTTACAGGGATTAGATTTATAGGATTCATTAAAAAAGGGATGCAAGCCCCGAGGCACGAGGGGATGGCGGCCCTGGTACTAAACCGTGGTATCTCCTGGGTTTCCCTGCCTCGCCGGCCCGCTTCACCGGAGCTACAGCGAGGCGAGCAAGGCTGGCATCCCTTTTCTCCCTGCCAGCCGAAATGAAGGTTGGTTAGGGCTTTAAACCCTTTGAATTATTTTTTAAAGGGAAAGGGATTAATAATCTACCTATTAGAAAAGAAAAAGCCATGATCAAATCATGGCTTTTTCTTTCGTGGGGCGTACTGGAATCGAACCAGTGACCTCTTGCCTGTCAAGCAAGCGCTCTAAACCAACTGAGCTAACGTCCCAAATATGATAAATAAAAAAGAACCAGTGACCTTCCCGCTTGTCAGCGGGACGCTCTAAACCAACTGAGCAATCAGCTCCTGTTTAGTGGTGCAAAAGTAATAAATTTCAAATTCGACAAAATACAATCGCAAAGAATTTTTTACTTTTGGCGGCTTCACTAAAACAAAATTTAAAATACTACAAAATCACGGCTAAAATGAAGAAACTATTTTCCTTCCTGATCACAGCCTTACTGCTGTTCAATTTAACTAATACTTTACATGCACAAACCGAAGAAAGCAATGAACTTACCCTCGACCTGGTGATGAAATCACGGAAGTTCTATCCACGTGGTGTGCGGGGAATTTCGCCATTGAAAAATGGGGAACATTTTTCTAAAGTTCAATCAGATTCACTCAACGTATATAGTTACAAAACCGGTGATTTTGTTGAGGTGGTTGTTACTTCCAAAGAAATGATTCCCGAGGTTGATACTATGCCAATTTCATTAAGCGGCTATCGTTTTAGTGCCGACGAATCGAAAATCTTATTCCCTACCGAAACGGAGTCTATTTATCGCAGATCGTCAAAATCGAACTACTTTATTTTTGATCGTGAAACCCGGAAATTAACTACCCTTTCAGAAAATGGGAAACAAAGGCTGGCTGACTTTTCACCCGATAATTCTAAAGTTGCATTTGTAAGGGAGAACAATATTTTCATAACAAACCTTCAAACCGGAGATGAAAAGCAAATCACATTTGATGGCAAAGATCGCCACATTATCAATGGAACTACTGATTGGGTATATGAAGAGGAGTTATCCCTGGTTAAAGGGTTTCACTGGTCGCCAGAAGGAGGTAAAATTGCCTTTATGCGTTTTGATGAATCAGAAGTTAAGGAATGGACATTGACTTATTACGGAGAATTGTATCCCGAAGAGCATAGCTACAAATATCCCAAGGCAGGTGAAGATAATTCGGTAGTAACTGTCCATGTTTATGATCTGAAATCGGGTAAAACTACAACGATGGATGTAGGTAAAGAAAGCGATCAATATATTCCCCGCATCAAATGGACACCTGTGGAAAATCAATTGGCCATCTACAGGCTGAACCGTTTACAGAATAAACTCGAAATACTTTTTAATGATGCAAATTCTGGTAAGTCCAAAGTGGTTTACACCGAGGAAAACAAATATTACATTGAAGATGGGAATTACGACAATATTACTTTTCTTGAAGACGGAAACCGGATGATCCTGAACAGTGAACGAAGTGGCTTTAACCACATTTACCTTTTTGATATTGAAGACCAGGAATTGCAACAAATTACTACCGGCGATTGGGATGTTACCGATTTGATTGGTGTAGATGAGGTCAAAGAAAAAGTTTATTACCAATCGGCGGAAGTTTCTCCGATGGACAGAAATGTATATTCGATTGGCTTTAACGGCAAAGGCAAAAAAGACCTGACACCCGAAGCTGGTTCAAACAGTGCGAGGTTTAGCAGTAATTTTAAGTATTTTATCAAGACCTGGTCGGATGCAAATACACCTCCGGTTTATTCGGTTAATAGTGGAAAAAACGGTAAACTCATCCGTGTTTTGCAAGACAATCAAAAGTTGAGGGAAACACTTGCTGAATACCCATTGTCGCAAAAGGAGTTTTTCACTTTCACCACCTCCGAAGGCATCGAGCTGAATGGCTGGAAAATCATGCCCTTCAATTTTGATCCCAATAAAAAATATCCTGTGCTTTTTGATATTTATGGTGGCCCAGGCTCACAAACTGTTCGCAATAGTTTTGGCCGCGGAAGCATGTGGCAGCAATATCTTGCACAGGAAGGCATCATGATCGTTTCAGTTGATACCCGTGGTTCCGGCTCCCGTGGTGAGGAATTTAAAAAAATGACCTACCAGCAACTGGGAAAATACGAGACCATCGACCTGGTTGAGGCCGGGAAATATCTTGAAACACTTCCTTATGTTGATGGCGATCATATCGGAATTTTTGGCTGGAGTTATGGCGGCTATATGTCGGCTTTGTGCATGACCAAAGGTGCCGAAGTGTTTGATGTGGGCATTGCCGTTGCACCGGTTACAACATGGCGTTATTACGACAATATCTACACCGAGCGATTCATGCGCACACCACAGGAAAACCCTGATGGTTACGATGACAATTCACCTATCAACCATGCGGACAAAATGGAAGGAAAATTCCTGCTCATCCATGGCATGACCGACGACAACGTACACCCACAGAACACCTATGATTTTGCCACTGCCCTGGTTGCTGCCGACAAAGACTTTGAATTTATGGTTTATCCCAATTCAAATCATGGAATTTATACAGGGAAAAACACAAG